>JAZPYP010000037.1:0-5811 GCA_045544255.1 Eubacteriales bacterium
CCCGACCGCAAAGGTCGGGGCGCAAAAGGATTCAAATCAGATCCGCTCTTTAATCAAAATGCCTTCGGCAGAGGATTTAAAGGCGGCTTCCATGATCTTCATGGAGCGGCGCAGCTCATCGGGCTGCACTGCCACCTTGGAATAATCGCCGCTTTCCATAGCATCCACCAGCATCTCATGAAGCATATGGTTGCTCTTCTCCTCGGCAATATCCACATGATATTCCTCGGTGGTACCCTTGGGGCGGGCGGCCATGGTTCTGGTGGGACCTGCGGCAGTATAAACAATGCCCATCTCCCAATCCATCTCGGTATCCAGCTCTTTTACAACATCGGCACCGCTGGACCAATCCTGAATGGTGAGCCCGCCGCCATCGCAGTTGATATACCAGCGAGGCAGAGTGGTGAAATGATGGGTGCCGATCTCGATCAGGGCGTTGATGCCGTTCTCGAATTTCATCATCAGCTTGAAGTTATCGTCTACCTCTTCATATTTGAGGTTCAGAACCTGCGCATAAAGCTCCACCACAGGGCTATCGATCATGGTAAGGAGCTGATCGATCAGATGCACACCCCAATCCAGCATCATGCCGCCGCCTGCAACTTTAGTGCAGCGCCAATCGCCGGGGATCCCTCTTGCCCCCTGCACGCGGCTTTCAATAAAGAAGGGCTTGCCGATCTTATTATTTTGGATAATATCCTTAACAATTAAGTAGTCGCGATCCCAACGGCGGTTTTGATGAACAGTGAAGATCTTGCCGCACTCTTTTGCAACCGCCAAAACCTCTTCCAGCTCCTCGGAATCCATCATAACAGGCTTTTCGCAAAGCACATGCTTGCCCGCTCTTAAAGCGCGAATGGCATATTCCTTATGGAAATTATTGGGGGTGCTGATCAGCACCAGATCAATTTCGGGATCAAAGAGCAACGCATCGGCATTCTCATAACCGAGCAATCCCAACTCTTCAAGATCCTTATACTTTTCCGGATTGATATCATATACGCCCTTCACTTCCATGCGAGCGATCTTATTTCTTACCAACTTTTCATGGAAATGGCCCATGCCACCCCATCCGATAATACCCATTTTAAACATAAGATTGAGCCTCCTTAATAGGTTTATATAAAAATAGTACCTCTATTCTCTAAAAAAAGCAACCATAATAATTGAAAATAACAAAAAATCAATAGATTATCGCAAATTTATATTAAAATAGCGCCGCTTTCCAGATCCGAAATGATCTTGGCAATGGCATGCTCTTCGTTGGTTACCGTGATATGATCAGCCGCCGCCTTTGCGCCCTCGGAAGCATTGGCCACCGCCACTCCCATCGCCGCCTCTTTCAGCATTCCGATATCATTGTCGTTATCGCCGATGGCGATAATCTTTTTGGGATCGATCTTTAAATACTCCGCCAGAATCGGCAAAGCAATCCCTTTATGCACGCCCTCGCCCTGCACCTCATAGATCGCCGCCTCCGGCTGAACAAATCCAAGGGTTCCGCTCAAAGAGGGAAACCGATCTAAAAGGGGCTCCATCCGCTCGATCTCCGAAAGATCTTTATGACCGAAAACGATCTTTAAGATCCCCCCTTCAATCTCTTGATCCTCTATGCGGATATCAGGCAGGCCGGTAATCTCGCGAATATATTGCATCGCCTCATTATCCTTGCAGAAAACCACCTTTTCATAGGTATTTACATTGATCCCGATTTCTGGAAATTTCTCTCCCACCAAAGAAATCAATTCCAACCCTTCATGGCCGATCTCCTTGCTCCGAATATATTTTTTACCCACATAATCATAAACAGCAGCGCCGTTTGCACACCCCACAGGAGCATTGGGGCGAACAATTTCCAAAACATCCCCGACATAATAATGCATCCGGCCGGTGATAAAAGTGAAATATCCGCCTTCTCCTTTGAAATATTCGATGGCCTTGATATTTTCCTCCGAGATCTGATGATGCTCATCAAAGAGCGTTCCGTCCAGATCGGAGCAGATCAAAATTCCGTCAAACTTCCCCATTTTCTCACTCACCTTCATTTTTCACCGCCATTCTAACACATTGTTTCTTCGAAAACAACCCTTTTATAAATAAAAAATGAGCCGCTTTACGGCTCATTTTGAAAATTTGGATTTTTCGTGCGATCCAGCAGATAATCAACGCTCACATCATAAAAATCTGCCAACTTTATCAAAACCTCTGCTGTTAGAGAAATCGCACCGGTTTCATATTGAGAATAAGTATTCTGCGATACATTCAAAACCGCAGCCACTTCTCTCTGCTTAATATCGCGATCCTCTCTAATGGCTCTTAAATTTTTGAATTGCATCATAATCACCTCGATGATTATTATGCTTTATCTGCCACAAAGATATTGACTTTTATCTGTTATACAGATAAAATATACGCGGAGGTGGCAAAAAATGATTAAAATGATTTTATCACCAGATGAAATAACAAAAAAATTGATCTCTCTAATTGAAGAAAATGAAGAATACAAAGCGCTTCATTTCGCTTTTCAAAGTGCAGGTCAAAATATGGAGCCTTTCTTACTTAAGAAACTTGTTTGTGCCTTTGAAAATAGGCTTCATACAACTTTGCTTTTTTGCGCTAATTTAGGATTCCAAGAAAATCTTGCCCTCTTTAGGGATCCCATGCGGCGATGCTTTTTGGAAGTTGATCCGATAGACTATCTAAAAGAAAATCAGCTTTATTCACTTCCCCATTATCGAAAAGCTTCTCAAGAAATCCAAACTCTGCGCTGTTCTCTTCCCCATGAGCCATTCCTCCGGTTGTTAGAATACTATTCTTTTTTAGAAATGTATGGTGAAAAAATCGCCCATTACTATGGATATCTTGCCGCCAATATTCTTCTTCCTCATCACGAGCCTGCCTATTCCCCCAATACCGTTGTATCAACTGCATACCGCGAACAACTTCAGAAAGATTTGGGACTTTCATTGCCAAAATTTTTTTGAGTTGTATATTACCATAATCCTTTTTTGCAAAATCTGCGCCGATGCCGCACTCTATTAAGGCCTGCAGGATTGGATGCAGAATTGCGCGCGGCAAGACGCCGCGTACAAAGGTACGCAAGTTGAAGCCGCGTGCGATAGAAAAGGCAAAAAATTAAAATAAAAGCAACCCGCGAGCGGGTTGCTTTTGTTCCTTATTCTTCGGTTTTAGGCAGGGGCAAAAATTATCATTTAATATATTCCTTTTTTGCCTTTTCGGTCTGCGCCAATACCGCAGGCCTTACGCCCAGAAAACGTCGGCGTTGAGATCTTCAAACATCATGGCTTCCTTGAGAACATCAATGGCCTTCTCCAAGCCTTCCTCGGTGCTCATCAAAGCATCCTCATGCTCGATGGAAACGGTGCCTTCATAGCCAACAAGGCGAAGCATGCTCATCATCTTCTTCCAAGTGAGCATATCATGGCCATAGCCGAGGGAGCGGAAATACCAGCGGCGCTCGGCAAGGTTGCCGAAGGAGCCGGGATCCAGCACACCGTTCTTCTTAATTTCTGCTTCATCCAGATAAACATCCTTGGCATGGAAATGATGGATGGCGCCCTTGAGCTCTTTAATAGCCTCCACAGGATCGATGCCCTGCCAGAAAAGATGGGAGGGATCGAAGTTGGCGCCGATAATATCGCCCACTGCTTCCCGCAGCTTCAAAAGAGTTTTGGGATTATAAACGCAGAAGCCGGGATGCATCTCGAAGGCGATCTTTTTGATACCATGAGCTTTGGCAAACTCTGCAGTTTCCTTCCAATATTTGATGATGATCTCCCATTGGTAATCGAGAATCTCGCCGAAATCGTTGGGCCAAGCGCAGGTTACCCAGTTGGGATATTTGGAGCCTTCGCTATCGCCGGGGCAGCCGGAGAAACCGATAATGGTATCCACACCCATCGCCTCTGCAAAAAGAATGGCGCCGATAAACTCATCATGATACATTTTGGCTTCTTCTTTATTAGGATGAACAGGGTTACCATGGCAGGAAACAGCCGCAGCAGTCAGGCCGTATTTTGCCATAATATCCTTCATCTCCTGAATCTTTTCGGGATGATCCATAATGGTATTGGGATCGGTATGATGCTTACCGGTGGTGCCGCCGCAGGCAAGCTCCAAGGTTTGCACACCCAGCTTGCTGAGGTACGCGCAGGTCTCCTCAAAGGAGCGGTCTCTGAAAAGTGCGGTGAATACGCCGAGTTTCATTGTAATATTTCCTCCTGAAAGTAGAATTTTTCTTAATTCAAAGTATATCGCAAGGAGCTTGAAAAATCAATCCCTTTTCCCTTTTTTAACCATCTTTTTATCAATAGTGATTACTGCAAAATGGTCCGGATGGCTCTCTTCAAGAGCGCGGGCAAGATAACTGCTCACCACCTCATCGGTCAATTTATAATCAAAGGGCAAAACGATATCGAAAAGAATATTGGTATGGGTAGGGCCCTTCACCAGGCGCAGATCATGAAAATCAAGCTCTTCATCCAAAGCCGCCAAGCGCTCGGTGATCTCTTCTTTGATAAGATGGAGGGCGGGATCATCGGTAACAATGGGATCCATATGAATGGTTAGAAAGATGCCCCGATTTTGCCGAAATTCCCGCTCAATATTATCGATCAGGTCATGGCTTTCCAAAACATCGCAGTTGGCGGGCACCTCCGCATGAAGAGAGGCAAAAAGCTTTCCTGCGCCATATTGATGCACCTCTAAATCATGCACCCCCACAACGCCTTCAAACTCTAAAACCCCTGCCTTGATCGATTCGGCCAATTCCTCATCGGCGCCCTCGCCCACCAAGATCTGCACCGTTTCCCACATCACCTTCAAGCCGGAAAACAAAATCAACAGCGCAACCGCCACACCCATCAAGCCATCGGCATTATAATGGATCACAGGTGTGAGCAAAACTGCCACTAAAATAGCAAAAGTGGCGATGCTATCGTTGCGGCTATCGGCGGCGGTGGCAAAAAGGGTATCGCTTTCGATGGTCTTGCCCATCTTGCGATAGAAGAAAAATTGCCATAGCTTCACCAAGATAGAACCAATCAGAGTGATCATTACAGGAAGGGTGATGCCGCCTTCATCGGGATGCAGGATTTTCGGAAAGGATTCCCGAATCAAGGAAAACCCTGCCACCACCATTACCATAGAGATCACCAAGGTGGTAATATATTCCATCCGCCCATGGCCATAAGGGTGATCCTCATCGGCTGCTTTGGCAGCAAGGCGGAAGCCAACCAGAGTGAGCACCGAGGATAAGCTATCGGTCAGATTATTGATTCCATCGGCCACAATGGCGATCGCGCCAAAAAGGGCCCCGATCAAGATCTTGCCCCCTGCCAAAAGCAGGTTGGTGCAGATGCCAACCGCACCTGCTACCGCGCCATAGCGGGCGCGCACCAGAGGATCTTTGATATTTTTATAATCTTTGATAAAGATTTTTTGGATCAATTTGGTAATCATTTTTTCTCCTAAAAATGCGGCTGAAAATGCTTTGCATTTTCAGCCGTATAAATTTTATCGATAGACAGGCACAATGAAATGGGCCTTGGCATTGGGATCGGAATAGGCGTTTTTCAAAATCTTGGCTTCCGATTGAGGCGCCTTGACATCGCTCATATAAGCATACTGCGTCTTATAAACAAAGCGGAAGAAATAGGGAGTGAGATCCCCCCAATCCAGATATTCCTGCTTGATCCAGGCAGCGCCCTCGATCAAAGCCCGCTCCTTGGTATTCCAATTATTAGTCTTGGCATAATACATTGCATAGCGGGGGTTACTATTGCGCGCACC
>JAZPYP010000038.1:0-21210 GCA_045544255.1 Eubacteriales bacterium
ACTTATGCCATCAACGGTATGTGCTGGTATGATGTGACCTTTGATATGTGGATGAAGCCCAATATGACCTTCCAGATCGGTCACGAGTACAAGGTGTTCGTCGATGTAAAGACAGAAGACGACTATGAGTTCTATACTACCAGTGTCGGCGGCAGCTATCCGCCCGAAGGATGGGGCTACATCAACGGGAACTTCGCGACTCTTGGTATGCAGTATGATGCTCGAAATGAGCAGAGCCTCTCCTGGACCTTCACCTGCCAGCCCAAGACCGTTAAATCTGTTGCGGTCAGTGGGTTGAATGTGCCTATGGACGGTGCCAAGCCCGATTTCACCGCCGTTACGGACAGCGACTATTACACCGTAACAGACATTCAGTGGACGAATTATACAAAGAACACCGATATGACTGCAGAGGATACCTTTGTGGAAGGAAGCGAGTATTGGTTGCTGCTCACGGTTGAGCCCCAGGTAGAGGAGGGCAACAACCTCTGCAAGTTTGTTCCAAACAATAAAACTGTTGCCTATCTCAACGGTGTCGAGGTGAAGAATATCCCCAACGATTCGTGGCAGGAGGTAATCTCCAGTGTCAAGAAGGTTACTATTTACTATACATTTAAGGTAACCTCAAGCGGCGCCACCGTTTCGGGTCAGGTCACAAGCTTTAATGATGCTTCCGGCGACATTACGCTCCAACTCATCCCCGAGGGACTGAGCGAGCCTGCTTATGAAACTACCGTGAAAGGCAACACCGTTGCGTACAGCTTCGCTGACGTTTCTGCAGGCAACTACACCTTGAAGGTTTCGAAAGCAAATCACGTCACCCGTGAATACCCCGTAGTCGTCGGCACCGAGGATGTGGATCAAGATATTGAACTATGGCTTCTCGGTGATGCCAACAGCAATGGGGCGGTTACGATCTCTGATGTGGTTATGATCCTGAGAGTTCTTGCCGACGAACTGGCCATTGAGAATATTAACCAAGCGGCCGCTAATGTTCATGCAGAAGAGGCAGAGGTCAACCTTGCAGATGCATCCTTGATCCTGAGATATCTGCTGGGAGAAGCGACACTCTAATCAGTTCTTGGTTGAAACCGTAAAAAGACGACGGGTTGTTATATTGCAAATTTAGTCGACAGTTAAGAGATTATCAAGGCCCAAAAAGGAGGAAGAGTATAGTGAAGCATCAAACTTCAAGAAAATGGATCAGCATTCTGCTGATAGCGGTGTTGTTTATCAGCATGGTTCCTGCTGCAATGCCGATCGCCCATGCGGGGCACACCTGCCCCGATTGCGGGGAATGGATCGATGGATCTCCCTATTGCGAGGATTGCTATAAATGCACCGAATGCTGCGCGCTCTGCTTAGAATGCGGAAAATGCGCTGAATGCTCCGGATGGGAGATCTGCGAGGATTGCTCCGACGATAACGGCGACACCATCTGCACAGATTGCGCCATCGATAAAGGCAGCCATTGCCCCGATTGCTATGAATGCTATTATATACGTTTATGGTGCGATGAATGCGGCCGATGCTCCGAATGCGTTGATAACTGCGAGGGTTGCACTGCCTATCTGGGCGAAGGGGTCATTTGCGTGGAATGCGCTTTGGAAAAGGACGCCCATTGCCCTGAATGCGAGCAATGCTATTTTGGGGTGCAGGGCTGGTGCGAGGAATGCAAAAAATGCGAGGATTGCTGCCCCCGTTGCGATTTCTGCACCGAAGAGGAAGGCGTCCTTATCTGCACCGAATGCGCCGTTGAGAATAATCTTCATTGCCCCGATTGCACCGAATGCTATGGGGAGAGCAATGGCGAATACTGCATGGATTGCGATGTCTGCGCCAACTGCAAGGATTATTGCGGCTCCTGCGAGCTTTGCATTGAATGCGCCATCGATAGCGGCTTCCATTGCCCCGATTGCTACGAGTGCGCCGATAATATCATTATCTGCGAGGATTGCGGCGAAAAATGCATTGGTTGCGCCGATGCTTTTTGCGAAAACTGCAATCTTTGCAGCGATTGCGTTGAGGTCTGCCCCGATTGCGGCGCTTGCTCCAACTGCGCCGATATCTGCCTCAACTGCGGCGAATATTGCTCCGAATGCGAAGGGGTTTGCGATGATTGCGGCTTTTGCCTGATCTGCTGCATGGATTTTGCCGCCTTTGAGGGCTGCGATTGCTCCAATTGGGTATGCGTTGAAAATGAGCATTGGGAGGAGCATTTTGAGGAGGTGCATGCCTCCTCTGCCGATTCCCATGCGGCAAGACCGGTCTCTGGATGGAGCTGGGATAATACCTACCATTGGAATCGCTGCCATTATTGCGAGGATAGCTCCCATTTCCGCAATAAAGATACCCATTCCTTTGATGCAAAGGATAATTGCACCACCTGCGGTTATGTGCGCAATTCTAAAATTCAAATCCTGAAGCAGCCGGAAGATGTAAAATATGTACGGGTGCAGAGCGCCTATGAGGACTATGACGAGGGAAATATCGCCCATTTCAGCGTGGAAGCGGTGGGCGAGAGCGCGCTGACCTATATCTGGTGCAGAAAATATACCTCCGGCGGGCAGACTGTTTATAAGCCCCTTTCGGAATATGGCGAGCCCACAGAAGATGAAAACTATGAGGGGCCGAATCTGGATTTCATTGTGCATACCGATGCCTGCTATACCCCATGGACCATCTGCTGTATCATCACCGATGAGGATGGAAACGAAGCCAAAACGCAGGACGCTGTTCTTTCTGCTACCCATGATTATCATTATTACGAGAGCTTCAAATCCCATGAGCGCCCCTGCGCCCTTGCGGAGCGGAGCAAAAACGGCCATGTCCTTGAGTGCGTTGGCGAAGGGTGCGATAAAACCACCCATCTTCTTCTTCATGAGGATGGAGATGCAGATGGCTATTGCGATATCTGCGATTATGAGATGCCCCCCATCATGATCACCAAGCAGCCTTCCAATATCAAAAATGTTTATGTAAGCAGCCCCGATGAGGATTATGACGAGAGCAATATTGCTCATGCAACCATCGAGGCCATTGGGGAAGGGGAGCTGACCTATACCTGGTGCAGAACCTATCTTAAAGGCGGCCAATGGGTTTATGATCCCTTCGACGAAGAGCCCTGGGAGGGCGAGAATTTCGAGGGGCCGAATCTCTCCTTTATTGCCCCTGAGGATTCCTGCTCCGCGACCTATTATTATTGCTGCTTTGTTGAGGATGAGGCCGGCAATAAGGTGAAAAGCAATAATTTCACTCTGCAGGCCAAGCATAATTACCAATACTATAAATATTATCAATCCCATACCCAGCCCCTGCCCTATGCCGAAAAGAGATATATCGGCCATTATCTCCAATGCGTTGGTCAATGCGGAACGGTAACCAGAATGCGCAGCCACCAGGATGAGGATCGGGATTATATCTGCGATATCTGCGATCTGCAGAAGGATATGTATGATCCTGTTGGAATCTTCGTTACCGCCCCGAAGGAGGGCAATACTCCCAGCTATACCGTTACTGCCGATCGCCCCTGCTATGCGGCGGTAGGCAACTCTACTAACTATACCAATCATCGGTTCTGGTATGTTTCCGATAACGGGATTAATAATTGGCAGCTGATGACGCCTACCACACCCTTTATCGCAGGAAAATATTATAAGGTCAGCATCGAGATGCAAACAGCGTCCGGTTATGAATTCTCTCCCATGGTCTCTTATGATGGAGAGGAGCCCTATTTCTGGGCAGAGGTCAACGGCAACTCCACCAAGGCCCATGCAACCGCAGGCAAGGATCCCAAGCACTATGCCACCATTCATTATGTTTTCGGCGAGTGCAACGATAGTGTGATCGAAAAGATTGTAATTGATGGTGTAACCGAACCGGTTGCAGGGGAGCGGCCTTCCTATACCGCAACCGTCCGCGGCAGCGGGTATTATATAGATTCTTCCAAGAATGCGCAACTGGATGATTATTGGAATAATCCCCAGCAAAAACCATACTACATTAAAAACGGCATCGGTTGGTTTGATCTGACTGAATTTGATTGGGTTTATGAGAATGAAACCTTTATTGCCGGTCATGAATATCAGCCCAATATTTACCTGCGCACCGAGGAAGGCTATACCTTCTACCATGATAAATGGTATGATATGCTCTTTACCGCCAGTGTGAACGGAACTGCAGCGGAAGGCAATACCACTACCAGCGCGGGTCTTTACGAGCAAACCATCAGCGCCGACTTTAACTGCAAGCCTGCCGAGATCGCTTTGGTGATGCTTTCGAATATTGATCAGCCTCGCGCCAATCAGCAACCTGATTATACCCCGACCATTGCCCATTCCTATTATTATATGCCCGATCCCAACTATGGTACGGGAGGAAGCGGTATCTATTGGTTTGATAGCGAAGAATCTTTAGTGGAGGAAGGAGAAGCCTTCCGCCTGAATGAAACCTATCATATGGAGATCAAGCTGATTCCGAGAAAAGAAAACGGAGCGGCAATCTGCAAATTCATCACTCCGCTTACCGCTTATCTCAATGGCAGAGTGGTAGAGGCGGACGATGTTTATGCAAGCGCCAATGCGGTCTATATCTATTATACCTTCCCTCCTGCCACAGGAATTGTATTCCCCGATTTTTCCGAGTATGATATCCCTGCAGGGCAGGGCGGCACCCGCTATTGCTCCAAGAAGGATTTCGGCGCCACCGGCGGCACCGAGCCCTATACCTTTAGCTTGGAAAGCGGGCCTTCTTGGTTGAAAATTTCTGCAAACGGGAAAGGCCTTACCGGTATGCGCCCCTTGAATGGCGCAAAGGCTACCACCGCAACGGTGCGGGTTACCGATTCCACCGGTCAGTTTGCCACCATTTCCATTGGGGTGGGTGCAGTGGCCGCCGCGGCCAATCCCTTCCAAGATGTTGGAAATGGGTGGGCCTATAAGGGAATTCTCTATTCCTATTATAATGGCTATATGGAAGGCACAAGCAAGAATCCCATGAAATTCTCTCCCAATATGGAATTTACCAGAGAGCAGTTTGTGCAGCTTCTTTTCAATATGGAAGGCAAAAAGAAATCCGATTATAAGGGCGATACCGGCTTTAGCGATGTGCCCAGCGGG
This sequence comes from Eubacteriales bacterium, assembly GCA_045544255.1. Classification (GTDB taxonomy): domain Bacteria; phylum Bacillota; class Clostridia; order Oscillospirales; family QAKW01; genus QAKW01. The sequence goes on from JAZPYP010000038.1 coordinate 5,118, forward strand.
AAATGGTATTCCGCGGCAGTGAAATGGGCTAAAGCAGAGGGGATCACCACCGGCATCGGCGGCGGAAAATTCGGCCTTGGCAATAAGGTTACCCGCGAGCAGCTGGCGCAGTTTATGAAAAACTATGCCGATTATCGGGGCGAGGATACCTCCGCCCGCGCAGATCTTTCCGTTTACGAAGATCAAGGAAAGATCAGCAAATGGGCAAAAACCAGCATGCGTTGGGCCGCCGCAGTGGGCCTCCTTGGCAATACTTCTGCAAATAATACCAAAAAAACGATTTCGCCCCAAAGAGTGGCGCTGCGGTCCGAAGTGGCCAAAATCGTTATGAGCTATGATGACTTTAGATTCTAAAAAGTTTTCAAATTTCTCTTATGAATAATAAAAGGGGAGGTAAAAAATTCGAATGAATTTTTTACAGCCCCTTTTTTGGGGGTCGGAAAAATTGTTTGAAACCTTTAAACCGAGCCGCGACCATAGGTCGCGGGGTACCCGACGGCGTATGTGATACGCCGAGTGGCTCGGTTTTAAGGTAGCAAAGGGCATTCAAATGGGAGAAAATATCGAAATTCGATATTTTCTATCATTATTCTTGGTTTTCTACAGTTTCTTTGTAAAAAGACCTTGTAATCTCCTGCCCTTTGCGGTTCGGACTATTTTTACAGCCCCTTTTTTGGGGGCAATTAATCTCTGCGGCAGAAGAGGCGGGCACTCGAGATGCGCTCCTGATGATGAAGGGCGGGATCTTGGGGGAGAGCGGTGGCAGGCTCGATATATTGCACCTCCACCCCCTCATCGGAAAGGGAAAGGGCGCAAAAGCCCCAAAGCTGCTCCTTGGGATCGCGGGTATAGGAGAAGTTGCCGTCGTGGTAGATGGAAACCTCTGCACCGTATTCCGAAAGATCGGTGATCTTATTGAGATGATCATGGCCGCAGAAGAGCAAGGTGATCCGCTTTTCCTTTTGGAGAAAATCGAAGAATTCTTGGGGCTCTTTGGTTAGTTCGAACCAATGGGAGAGCAAAATGGCGGGGGAGTCGGGATAAAGCTTTAGTTGCTCCTTGATAAAGGCAAGATCGGTGGGGGTATAGGTGCCGTCGCTATGCTCCTTGGGGTCAAGGTTTCCTGCAAAGTTATCGCAGCCGATAAAGAGCCAGCCGCCGATCTTTTTTGCCCATTGGCGGGGGTTGCCGCAAAGCTCTTGCCATTTTTCTTCCCCATATTGCTCATGGTTGCCCGCAAGCATCAGATAAGGGGCCGGCAGGCGGGAGGCAAATTTTTTGATAAAATCAGCGGTATAGCTCTTTCCTTCGTTGAGATAGCACCCCTTAATCTGCCATGCCCAAAAATCAAGGGAATAATCCCCAAGCATAAAGATTTGGTCGATGGGGGATTTTTGATGGAAATTTTTAATTGCGGCAAGAAATTCTTCCAGCCGAGCTTCGCCCTCCACTCCATACCAGCCATGGTGGCAAAGATGCAGATCGGAGCAGATAATTACCTGTTTATTCATAAGAAAATCGCCTCCTTTTCCTCTATTTTAGAGGGAAAAGGAGGCGATGTCAATTCTTTATTTCGTTAATTTGAAGAAAGCAGAGGTAAAGGCATGGACGGGGCTTTCAATGCGAATGCTCTTTCCCTGAAGGGTTGCCTTGCAGCCAAAGCTTTCAAGAGCGGAATATTCCTCTCCGAGGGTGATGGTCGGCTCCAGCAGGGGATCGGCAAAGCAATTAAAGAGGGCAAGGCTTAAACCATCGTTGGTTTGCTCCGCCATCAGATAAAGCTCCGGATTGCCGATGCAGGCGGCAGGCAGAGGGCCTCTTCCCAGCCAAGGGAGAGCGGAAGCCAGAAGCTCCTGCATGGAGGGGCATCTTAATAGTCCGCAAAGGCGCAGGGTGGAAGCGCCCTCAAAGAGAAAGACCAAAAATCGCTCGCCCTTTTGGTTTTCGTAGCGATAGGCCAAGGGATGAGAACCATCGGGCTCGGAATAGAAAAGTTCTACCTCTGCCCCTGCCTTTAAAGCGGGCTTGATCAGGCGGAGAGTTCCTTCGGTAACAAGGGATTTTCGGGTAGCATCCTTTCCATGGGCAAAGGAGACGGTATGTTCAAAGAGCGTTCCCGCATTCTCTATGCCAAGATCTACCCCCCGCTCTATCAGGATCATGGCGGCTGTGGCATCTAAAATGGTGCCTTCTTTCAAAAGGGAAAGATCGTATTCCCGCGCATTTTCCCCAAAAACCGAATTGCAAAAGCCCTTTCCCCGATAGATAGTGGGGATGCCGCAGCCTGCCAGCATGGCGCCATCGGCGGGGTAGGGGGAGCGGGAATCGGGGCGGGTAATGAGATCAAGATCGGCTCCCTCATAGGTATGGGGGCGGATTTGGATCCTTACCCCTCGATTGGCCCCTTTGGGGAAGAGGTGGGGCAGCTTTTGATAGATGGGGGCGCTTTGCTGATGGAATTTAAAGTAGCCAAGTTCAAAATCGGGGCCTGCCACATAGTCCGCCATATATTTAAGGATCCCCTCATAGCCGCCATCCACCCGCACCGCCTGATCATAAAGCTCCATGTAGGAGGCGGGGCAGGTATAGCGGGGGCGGGGGTAAACATCCCCCTCCGCCATCCGCTCGATACCGCAATCGTCCATAAAGGAGGCGGTAAGCCGCGCGCACTCAATAGAGGCGGGCAGGGTATGCCGACGGGGCTTTGCCGCCCAATAGGGGGCACCGCTCATCCGCATAAGAGGCGGATTATTGCCTGCTAAAACCTTGACAATTTTTTTCACATCGATATGATCCACATCAAAAAGGCAGGGACCGGTGCAAAAGCAAAGGTTGGTATCGGAGTGCTCTTTATCCAGCGCCTTGCGAAAGGCGGCAGCAAGCTCCAAAAGGCTCTCGCTCTGGGCTTGAAGCCAGGCGGAGCGGTATTTATTTTTCTTACCGGAGATCATATAGGGGCGAAGCTCTTCAAGGCTGATAGGCTCCTCGAGGATCTTGCTGATCCGCTCCATATGTAAGGGGCAGCCGCAGGAAAGATCGCCTCCATGGTTGGAGAGGCGGAAATCATCGTCCAGCATAATAAGATCGGCGCCGGTATCGGCATATTCGCAAAGTCGCTTTGATGCTGTTTCTATAAAGTCGGGATCTAAGGGGCAGCAGGCATGGTGCAGCTGCTTGCCGAAAAGATCCACCATCTGGGTATAGGGGGAGGCCTGATCGGCGCCTTCTACGTGGCTGAGCACCAGTCCATGGCCGAGGGAATCGACCCAGATCCCAACCTCAAAGCCTTGAGCTTTGAAATAAGAAACCTTTTCTTTAAGATCCTTTGGCACCGGTGGTTCAAGAGCTCCGCCCGCCAAAAAGATCCGCTCTACCCTTGCCTCTTTGCAAAGGTCTGCATAGCGGCCGCGGTTTTCGCGCGTTACGGTAGATGCCATAATCGGTACAGAAAGTTTATACATCTTCATTCTCCTCTATTTGCATACTTCAATGGCGCAGAAGCCATAGGGGGGAATATCCTCTAAAAGAATTTGATCTCCTTTGAGCGTTCCCTTGCAATTTAAAAATCGGGCAGTTTGATAGGGCTCTCCAAGCTGGATCACCGGCTCCAGAGCGGGATCGGCAAAGCAATTAAAGAGGGCAAGGCTTAAAGCTTCGTCGGTCTGCTCTGCCATCAGATAAAGCTCCGGATTGCCGGCGCAATAGGCAGGCAGAGGGGCCTTTGAAATCCAAGGAAGTGCAGAGATCAAAACATCCTGCACCGAGGGGCTCAAAAGCAAGCCCGAATGGCAAACCCCATCCGGCCGCATAATGGAATCGCCTTCAAAGAGGAAGACCAAAAAACGCTCTCCCTTCTCATTCTCATAGCGATAGGCCAAGGGGGTTGCGCCCTTCGGCTCGGAATAATAGAGCTCTACCTCGCAGCCCTCCTTCAGATGAGGGGCTAAGATCCGCGCTTCTCCATTGGTAACCAGCGATTTGCGGGCGGGATCCTTGGCATAAATAAAGGCGATGGTTTTGGTTTCGAGCGGCTCAATTTGAGAAAGCCCGATATCCACGCCCCGCTCCGAAAGGAGAACGGCGGAGGTGGCATCTAAAATGGTGCCTTCCTTCAAAAGGGAAAGATCATATTCCCGTGCATTCTCTCCGAAAACCGAATTGCAAAAGCCTTTTCCGCGGTAGAGGGTTGGAATGCCGTTTGCCCCGAGCATGGTACCATCGGCGGGGCGAGGGGTATAAACATTGGGCGGGGTGATCAGATCCAGATCGGCTTTTTCCATCGTATGGGGATAGGCATGGATCCTTACTCCCACGTTGGCGCCCTTTTGGAAAAATTCGGGAAGCTTTTGATGCAGGGGGCGGCTTATCTGATGATGCTTTAAATAGCCAAGCTCAAAATCGGGGCCTGCCACATAGTCAAACATATATTTAAGGATCCCTTCATAACCGCCGTCGATGCGGATCATGAGATCATAAAGCTCCAGGAAAGATGCGGGGCAGGTATAGCGGGGGCGGGGGTAAACATCCCCTTCCGCCATCCGCTCAATTCCCCGCTCATCCAGAAAGGAGCTGAACAGCCGCGCAATTTCAAAAACGGCAGGGAGGGGATAATGCCGCTTTTTTGCCGCCCAATAGGGCGCGCCGCAAAGGCGGATCAAGGGAGGATTTTCTCCCGCAAAGGTGCGGGTTACCTTTTCGATATCAATACCATCCACATTCCAGATCACCGCTGCGGTGCAGATGCAAATTCTGGTTTGCGGATGATTTTTGCTGACTGCCTCCCGAAGGGCAGAGGCAAATTCCTGCATGCTTTCATTTTTTGCTTTAAGCCAAGCGGAGCGATATTTATTTTCCTTTCCGGAGGTCAGGTAAGGGCGAAGCTGCTCTCTGGAGCATGGTTCTCCCAAAAGCGCGCTGATCCGCTCCATATGCAGGGGGCAGCAACAGCTGAGCCCTTCCCCAAAATGAGAGAGACGAAAATCATCATCCAGCATAATAATATCTGCGCCCGTTTCGGCATAAGAGACCATTTTTTCCGAGGCATATCGGATAAATTGCGAATCTAAGGGGCAATAGGAATGATCAAAAACCTTGCCGTTGAAATCCATGGTGCGCGCAAATGGAAAAAGGGCTTTAGGGGTCTCAACATGGCTAAAAACAGCCCCATGCCCTAAAGTATCGGACCAGATCCCTACCTCAAAGCCCTGCTCTTTAAAAAAGCCAACATTTTCTTTGAGATTTTGGGGCGCCTTTTGCATCAGATCTCCTACCGCCAAAAAGATCCGCTCTGCCCCTGCTTCCTTGCAGAGCTCTGCATAGCGGGCGCGGTTTTCGCGCGTTACGGTAGTTGCCATAATCGGTACAGAAAGTTTATACATCTTCATTCTCCTCTATTTGCATACTTCAATGGCGCAGAAGCCATAGGGAGGAATATCCTCTAAAAGGATTTGATCTCCTTTGAGCGTTCCCTTGCAATTTAAAAATCGGGCAGTTTGATAGGGCTCTCCAAGCTCGATCACCGGCTCCAGAGCGGGATCGGCAAAGAAATTCCAAAGGCCGATGGCAAGGGCGCCCTCATTCTTTTTGGTCTGGAGATAAAGGCGGGGATGACCATAGCAGTAGGCGGGCAGGCGCTCTCCTGAAAGCCAAGGGATAAGATCGGCGTATTGGCGGCTTCTTGCATAGTGCCGAAGAAGGGTTTCCTTCCGAAGCTGATCCTTTTTATTGCGGGTATTGATATTGAGCACCAAAAACCGTTGCCCCTTTTCGTTTGTATAGCGCCAGGAGAAGGGCAGGGCCCCCAAGGGAGAGGAGATTTCACTTAAGATCTCGGCCCTCTCTTTAAGGGATAGATCATAAACGATTGCGCCCAAAGCAGCGATATGGTTTTCCTCATGAAGGAAATGCTCTTCTTCGCCGATAGTGGCCTCCCCAATCTCCAAAAGACCAAGATCCACTCCCCGCGCGGTGAGGATCTCGGCGGCGGCAATATCCAAAATCATGCCATGGTCGAGAGCTTCAAGAGGCAATGCCCTTGCATTTTCATCAAAGCAGATGCCGCAGCAACCCTGCCCTTCATATACTGTGGGAATGGTGTTATGGGCGAGGGTGCGGGCGGCGCGGGAGAAGAAAAGATCCTGCAGATCCATCTCCTTATTCACTTTAGTGGGGCAGACCGCATCGGCGATCTTCTTCATGGATTCATAAACCCGAACACCGCAGGATGCTTTCCCTGAAAAGAACGCATCAATCTTGCGATAAAGAGCGCGGTTGCGATCATGGAGAGCGGCATAACCGGTCTCATAATCGGCATTGGAAATATAATCGATGCCGTATTTCAAAATCCCTTCCGTACAACCGGAGGCGCGGATGGCAGTATCAAAGCCTTCCAGAAAATTGGCAGGGCAATGGGAGCGAGGGCGCGGATAGGCATCTCCTTCTGCATAGATCTCGATCTGCGGATCCTTGCGCCAGGCGCTCTCCATCCGCTCAAGCTCTACAACATCCTGCAAATCGTTTCCGTTGCTCTGCCTGACCGCCCAATAAGGGGCACCGATCAGGCGGTAAAAGGGTTTGGTGGCGCCGGCCAGCAATCGGGCAAGTTCATCGGGATCGGTGCCGTCCAGATCCCAGGAGGTCATGCAGGTGCAGGCTCCCATGCGGATGGCGGGATTCACCTCATCCACCGCTGCCCGCGCCCTTTTGGCAAATTCTCGCAGAGCATCACCGTTTGTTTTCAGCCATGCATCCCGATATTTATTCCTTCCGCCGGTGAGGAGCTGCTTCGCCAAGTCCTCCCCGGTGGAGGATTCCCCGATGAGCCGGTTGATAGCCTTGATATGGCCATCGCAAAGGCAACCGTAGCCATGGCCGAAAAAGCCAAAACGCAGGTCATCATCAAATTGAATAAGATCCACCCCGCAAGCAGCAAGTTCCTTCATATAATCGGCGGCAAAATCCAAAAATGCTTCATCGGTGGGGCAGATAAACTCCCTGCTTTCTTTGCCGCCGATTCCCCGCATCTTGGTATAGGGATTGCTCTCCTTGATCCAAAAGGCCCATACCCATGCGCCCACCTCGAAGCCCTGCTCCTTAAAGAAGCGGCAGTTATCGGCAAGCTCCTTCATTACGGCCTTTCGCTTTTCCGGATCATATTCATAGCGATCCAGCGCCAAAAAAACCCGCTCGGCATCAAAGCGCCGCAGTTCCTGCAGGACGCGCTCTCTGCCGCCGCGTTTCACATTAGAATTCATAATAGGCACAGAGATTTTATACACGGATATTTCCTCCTAAATATTTAGCAATATAACCGCGCCAAGGCCAAGGGCAAAGCCCAAAAATTGCCGCTTGGCCAATTTCTCTTTATAAATAAAGACGGCGAAGAAAAAGGTGAGCAGCAGCCCCCCTGCCGAAATGAGGGGAAACATCAGGGCTACCGCCATCTTCCCCGATAGGATCATTACAAAGAGGTTGACAAGCCCATTGGCGATCCCGCAAAGGGGGGCAAGATACCAGCCTGCTTTAAGATTCTCTTTCAGTTCCTTTTGCTCTTTGGTAAGAGAGAGGGCGCCGAGAATAATAACCACAATCAATAGTGCGCCTACCATCAGCTCATTTTTATAGGCGCCCTCAAAGGCCACCTGCTGCATCTTCTGCACCACCGAGCACATTCCGTTGCCCAAAAAGGCCAAGGCGGCAAAGGCGGCCCAGCGCAGGGAGAGGGGCGCCGCATCCTTTTGGCCCCGCACCAGAAAGAGGGAGAGGGCTAAAAGGCCAAGGCCCCCGATAAAGCCTTTGCCGATCGGGTCCTTTAAAAAGATCAGCCCATAAAGGGTTGGAAGCATGAGGGAATAGGAATTGATAAGAGCGGTCAGGGATAGGGGGCCGCATTCAATAGCCGCAACGCTGCAAGCAATGGAGAGGGCATAGCAGCCGCCAAACCCAATGCAATAGGGAAGCAGCCCAAGGGGCGGTTTCTCAACCCCGCCAAAAAGGAAAAAGAAAAGGGCAAAAAGAGCGGTGAGGGCCCCGAAAAAGAAAACCCCTTTGTTGCCCTGTTTTTTTGTAAAGGGTTTTTTAAAAATGTCTTGGGCGGAGATTCCGCCGATAATGGCAATCAGATATAAAATATTCATCAAAAACGCTCCTTTTAAACTGATTATAGCATTAAAAGAGCAAGCAAACAATTAAATATCGGCTCATATTATTGCAATATCTTCCCATATTTGCTACAATAGTGCAAAAGGAGGGGTGCAGAATGAAGATTTCCTATGATCTTCCAAGGCTCAAACGAATGCTGGAGGATATTTATCGGTTGAGCGGGGTTTCGATCTGCTTTTTGGATGCGGAAGGGCGCTCTTTGGTGAATTGCCGGCGGGAGGATGATTTCTGCTCTGTTTTGCAAGGGGAGCAGAAGGAAAAATGCGCCCGCTGCGATAAAGCTCTTTTGGAGCGGTGCGCAAAGTCTTTGGAATTGGAGCATCATCTTTGCCATGCAGGGCTTTATGATTCGGCCATGCCCATTTTGAAGGAGGGGGCGGTGGTTGGCTTCCTTTTGATGGGCAGGGTGCGGGCGGAGCGCTCCCCTCAAAGGGAGGATCCCCTCTATAGGAAACTGCCCCTTTTAAAGGAGGAGCAGCTTTTGGCTCTTTATGATCTTTTGCCCCATATCCTTTTCAGTAACGGGATCCGCGTTGAGCGGGATCCTCTGATGGAGGGGATTGCCGCTTATATAAAAGAAAATCTGCGGGAGGAGATCAGGGTGGAGGCGCTATGCGCTCGATTCCATCTTTCTAAAAATTCCCTCTATCGCGGCTTTCGCTCCCATTTTTCCTGTGCAGTCAATGAATATATCTTGGAGCAAAGGATTTTAAAGGCAAAAAAACTGCTGGGAGAGACCGCCCTTCCTATTGGCGAGATCGCCGAGCAGGTGGGCATGGATCCCGCCTATTTTTCCCGCCTTTTTAAAAAGCAAGAGGGTTGCACTCCTATCGCTTTTCGAAAAAGATAGAAAAATCGCCATAGACATGATAGTCTATGGCGATTTTTCTATTTTTACTTAAGAGAGAGAATTTTTTATTTTTTTGATCCATTTTTCCGCAAAGGGCAAGCTGATGATCGCCGCAAGGCTCAAGATCATCAAGGCCGTCCAAAGGCCGATGGCGCTATGATCGCCTGTATCGGGCTTATCGGGATCAGGCTTGGGTGCGGGATCAGAATCCGGATCAGGCTTGGGATCGGGATCAGGCTTGGGATCGGGATCGGGATCAGGATCGGGATCAGGATCGGGCACCGGATCAGGGGTATGATCATAGATATTTTCGAATTGGAACAGAGCGTTCTCTTTTTCCTCTTCATTGACCAAAAGGGTGGCAAAGAGCTTATTCTCTTCATCAAGGCCAATGGTTACCTTTGCGGTATAAACCGCATCGCTATAGTCTACATGAGCAAGAGCAGTATTGATCTCCTTAATGGTATAGAGATAGGTCTTGCCGATATCTTCTTCGGTAAAGGTTAGCTGCCAGGCGGCCTTGCCGGTTGCATCGGTGGTGGCTTTTGCCATGCCGCCAACGCCCTCTTTCTCCAAAGAGAATTCAAAGCCCTCGGCGGTGATGCTCTCGCTGCCTTTATTGACTACCGTTTTTTCGATATTGAAATCAAGCACCAGATCATCGGGTTTGGGTACATATACATTATGGAACCCAAAGGAGCTGGCAGGGAGCTGCTCTCCCTCTGCTTCCATTTTTAGCTCATAGGTGGCAGCCAAAGCGCCCGCGTGATCATCTTCCACCTTGATATGCAGGAAATATTCGGTGCGATCATAGCGAACCCGCGCCGCATCTCCCTGCTCTTCCGCGATCAGATAATAATAATCGCCGGCGGTATTAAAGGTGAGCTCTTCGAAGCGAATGTTGCCCTCGGCATCATTATAAGCCTTTTTCTTCTCTTTGCCGCTTAAGGGCTCAAAATTCTCGTTGGCGGGCGTCAGAGTAAAGGAGAAGGCATTGGCCAAAAGCTCCATCTCGTTCCCTTCAAGATCCTTAAAGGTCTTATAGCCGAAAAGATTTAAGGTGGCGGCCTTCGGCTGATAGGTATTCTCAAAGAGAATATCTTTTGCGCCTTGGGCGGAGATCTTCAAGGTGCCATCGCCTTGATCTTCAATGGTAACGGCAACGATAAAGGAAGCTTCGCTATAGGTGATTCCGTTGATGATCTCGCCGCCATTTACCTCGGAAATGCGGTAGTAATAGGTTCTTCCGATATCCTCGGCGGTATAGAGCAGGGCGGGGAAGGCAAAGGAGGCCTTTCCGTCGGCATTCTCATCGGGGCCGTTCTCTGCGGTAAGAGAGGTGCCGCCTTGCAAAAGGGTGCTTCCGGTGGCATCGGTTACCTGCTCCAAGGAGAAGGCAAACGCATCGTTGAGCAGCTTGCGGCCGGTCAGCTTTTTCTCGCCGCCGAGGATCAGGGAGCCATCGGCGGGGCGGTAGCTATTTTGGAAGGTGATGGAGCGGCCGATGGAATCCTCGAAGAAATAGTTTGCCTTCAAGGCGCCGCCCTCATCGGTAATATCCACAACAAGGTCATAAATGGTGGCATCATAGGCAACGCCGCCAAGCCCTTCATCGGGCCGATGCTCGATGATATCGAATTGATATCTGCCGACCTGCTCAAAGGTCAGCGCCTTATCGAAGGCGATATTGCCTGCGGCATCATTTTTGCCGGTGGCAAGAATATTGGCGGAATTTGCGGAGGTTGCTCCGTTTTTCAGAATATAGAAGGTAAATTCATTTGCCTTCAGCGCTCTGCCTTCAAGCCGCTTATTGATATCCAGATCAAGGCTTGCATTGATGGTGGCCTTCTGAGGCTGATAGGTGTTCTTAAATTCCAAAGCAGCGCCTGCGGCAAGATTGGTAATGCCTTCTGCGGTTTCATGCTGAAGAGCAATGATTTCTGCCCGAAGGGCGCCCCCTTCTTCCTTCACTTCAACCGTTACCCGATAAAGGGAGCGATCATAATCCCAGCCGGCAGGCAGGGGAGAGGGGAGTTCCTCTTTAATAATATAGTGATGGGTTCCGATGTCGTTGGTATTATAAACCTGCGAAAATCTTGCCTGCCCCAGCGCCGCGGTGGTTTCGGTTGCAAGGCGATTGCCAAGGGCCCAATCCTCGCCGCTGACTGCCGCTTCATAAAGGGAGAAATCAAATCCTGCGCGGCTTATATTCCCGCCGGAAAGATCCTCAACCTCTTTCAAAAGATCCAGATGGATCTCGGCAGTCTGATAGGAATTCACAAAATGAGGCTTCACCGTCCAGCTTCCGTCGGCCTCCTTAACCACCGAATCTTCATGGTGGCCCCGAACGGTTGCAACCAATTTTCCTTGGCCGTTATCTTCAACCGTAACGGTAAAGGTATGGGTAGCGGTATCAAAGGTGATGCCGGTGGCGGGGTCGCCTGCCTTTTCGATGATCTGATAGGAATATTCGCCGGCTTTTTCAAATTTCAATCCGCCGAGAATATCCGAAATCGCAATGGCTTTCACCGCCTCGGTCTCGCCTGCTTGATAGGAAACAGTTCCATTGGCAACAGGCTGCCATTCGCTGGTAAGATTGGGGCGGGTCTGCACTGCAAATTCAAAGGTTACATCCTGCCCATAGGCGGTGATATCAAAGGTTTTGGTGCCTTCTATATCGATCACCACCGGATCGGTCTTTTCGGGCTGATAGCGGTTGATGATGATGGCAGTGGCGCTGCCGTCATGAGGAATGGTAATATCGTTGTTCTGCTCCTGTTCCTCGCCGCTATGGTCGCGGGTAAGGATGGAGGGGGTGAAATATTTGCTTTGCGCCGCTGTAAGCTCCTCTTCGATCAGGGCTTCGGTGCCTTCGGGCAGATCAAGGATCCGATAGGTTTGGTTCAGGGCGATCTGCAGATGCGCATCGTTTACCTTCAGGTACCCTGCGGCATCAACCTTGCCTTGCAGGGTTGCGCCATTGGTGAGAATATCATATTCCTCGCCGAAAAGATGGGTGCCGAGGAAAACCTTCAGGGTGAAGGTCTCATTTTGCAGCCCTGCGGGAATGGGATGATCGCCATCGGGCTCTTTGGTAATATTCAGGTTGCCGTAGCCCTTGGGTGCATTAATAAATTCCGCGCTCTGAATGGTGCCTTCTGCGGCGGTAAAGGCGGCTGCGCCGCTTCCGTCGGTCTGGCCGTTGACCTTCACTTCTGCAAGGGCATAGGCGCCGGTGGAGGATTGCTTTTCTTCAATGATATAGCGCTCTCCCGCATCAAGGCCGATGATATAGGCGGTCTCGCCTGCCTTCAGGGTAAATTCATCGGAGGCGGAAAGCGCGGTGCGGGAGGCTTCGGTGCCATCCTCATTCAGCCGCACCAGAATGCGGGAGGAATTGCCTCCGCTGATGGTGAAGGTGAAGGTATCAGCCGCGCCCTCTACCGCTTCGGTCAAGGATTTGGAAACCTTGATGCCGGTGGCGGGGGTAAGGGTAAGGCGGCCGTTATTTCCCAAAACAGAATAGGAATAATAAGTGTCGGGGTTATTCTGATGCACCACATCCGGATAATGGGAATATGCCAAAGTATTGGTTTGGGGATTTTCCTTTGCAAAGGCATAATCATCCAGATAGCGATGAATGGTATCCTTCTTGATGATCCAGTTGGTTCCGTTATAGGCGGCGGCCTCTTCCAGAGCAAGTCTGGAAATAGGCTCATAATGGGTATGCATCCGATAGCTGCCGTTTGTCAGCTTTTCATAAACCTTGAAGGCGCGGAAATAGCGGCCGTTTTTATCGGGAGCAGCGTTGGCGCCGCCTGCATATTCGGTGCCGTTTTCATCGGTATAGATGATGGAATCCTCGGTATAATAGTAGCGCTCGTTGCGAATGGAGGGCTCGAAATGGCTATAGGTGTTGCGGGTGGTGTCGGTGGCATCGTTGCCCTTTTTCCATTGATTGGTATAAACAACGTAGCCTGCATCTTTATTGGTCGTGCTGTCGCGATAGGTGGGGGCGATCTTTTCGGCCAGATTCCAATCATAGATATCCCCTCGCAAAGCAACCTCGTAAAGAAGGCGAATGGGGCGCACATTTTCATTCTCCAGCTCCACCCGATCCACATTCTGAATGTTGCCATCGGAATCTACCTTTACCTCAATATTATAGGTCAAGGTGGGGATCAGGGAGGCGGGAAGGCGCCAGGTCAGAAGGGTTTCGCCGGTAATGCCGTCCTGATCGAAATCGGCAAGCTCCCTTGCGATCCGCACCGAGGCATAAAGCATATCGGTATCGGAAATGCCATGAACCGCATCGGTCTCACCCAAAAATCCATAGGAGCGCACAATATGGGTAGCGCCTGCGGGGGCGGGAGTTTGAGTGCCCTCATACCAGAAATCAAGGTAGTTGCCCTCCTGATCGGAATACCAGCCGATATAGTTGCTGAAAAGGCCCGTATCCTCATAATAAACAAGCTGATCATGCTGATAAGCGGCGATCAGAAGATCGCGGGCCACCTGCTCCTCTTCGATGCCCAAGCGGGATTGCACCGACCAAACAAAATCATCGGGCAGGGTTGGGATTCGGTTGGAACCGGCGGTTTTGGGCGCATAATGGGCGATGGTCTCGCCGGAGAAATAATGATCCCCGATCACAAGGCCGAGCATCCGCGGAATTTCCATATAACCGCCGATCTTATCGGTAAAGGTGATATATCCATCGTGATCGTGATCACGCTCCACATAGGTGGGGTAATATTTGGATTGAATGCGAATTTCCTGCACAATGCTTTCAAAGGCGGCAAAGAACTGCTCATCGGTGCTGGCAGGGAAATAGGAATCCACATAGATCTTATCTGCTGCAGAAAGCCGATCGGCGGCATTGGTGGAATTGCGAACAGTGATATTATCGCGGCCGCTTCTGTAAACCGTAACCGCTTGATCCCTTAAAAAACTATTCCAAAGGGTATTGAGGGCGGCAGAGTTGCGGGCGGGATTCATAACGCTTAAGGATTCCGGCCGCTCTTCTACCTGATCCCCATAGGAAAGGGTATAGAAAAGGGTATCGCCATGGTAATAATGGTTGCTTACCTGCTTTTTGGCCCATGCGGCAGTCAGCTGGGTCATAAAAGCGATGGTATCCCGATGGTTGGAGCTATCATAGTCGTACATGGTGCTTGCGCCAAGATCGGTGCGGGCATCGTTGCCGTTATAATCGGGATTGGCAAGGGTGGGCTCCCCATCGGTCATCAAAACCATAATGGGAATACGATTGGTGCCGGCCTGCACACCGGAGCCAACGCGGGTATCTTCTTTTTCAATGCCGAGCAAGACCTTCATGGCCTCATAAATGCCATCTTGGGTAAAGGTACCTGCCTCGGTATTTTTCACTCCGCGAACGGAGGATCCGGATGCGTTTTTCACTCCGTTTGCAACCTGCACTGCCCAGTCGGGGGTGCCCCGATACCAGCTTTCAACGCCGGTATTGGTATAGGGAATGGATTCCAGATAGATCCCAACCTGCTCCCCGCCTTGGTTCACTGTGCGGGCAGGGGTATAGGTGCCGAGGGGCATAACGGTAACAGTGGCGCCTTCGGCAGAAGAGAAGGCGGCATTCACATTGCCCGAATACATCACAACCGCGATGCGGTTATTCTTATTCAGCGCCAAAAGGTCGGTGATCGCCTTATTGGTGGCATCCACCAGCTCATCGATGGCAGAGCCATTATTATTATCGTTGGTGCGCATGGAGCGGGAAAGATCCAAAATCAATACCGTATCGGTGGGAATGGTAGAATAGCCAACAATCTGCTTATTGGAAGCAATAGCAGATAATGCCACCATAAAATTATCGCCGGTATCGGTAAGGGAGGGGTGCTTTCCCTCCAAAGAGATGGCGTCGGTGATCTCTTTGGGGAGCGCATCTGCAGAGAATACCGATTTATCGGTCCAAACTCCGCCTGCGTTCTCGGTGGTCAGCTCCACCCCGTTGGTATGGGGATCTAAAAAGAGATCCTGCCAATCGTTGATGGTGGATTGGTCGGCCGCGCGCTCCGCTCCGCTGACGGGAGCCGCCGCGGCAGTAAGGGGCAGAAGCCCCAAGATCAGGGCGGCGCAAAGCAGAATGCTGATGATGCGCTCTTTCATGGTAAAATTCTTTTTCATGGTAACACCTCCTGTGGATGGGCTTATCCTTTCAACGCGTGAAAGGCTTCTTCGTTTGCTTTTTCAACATATTCCTTGAATTCTTTCAGGATCCGCCTGCCGATGCGGCGATAATCCATGGAAAGCACTCTCTCAATTTTGGTCTTTCGCAGTTCTTCCGGAACCTCAAAGATGGAAAGAATGGCGTCGATAGCCCCTGCAATGCGGGCCTCCAAGGGAACCGCTTCCCCTGCGGGCTGCAGGATCGCGTGCTCTATTCCGGAAACCAGAATCTCTGCTTCCGCGAATTGCTCATGGTTCCAATGGGAGCAGTAATCCTTAAAAACAAGTTTTGCCCGCTCGGTATCATTCTCTCGAATGATGCCAAGGCTCAAGGGGCTGCTATAGGCGGCAAGATAAAAATCTCTTGCAATCTCATCTTCTTCGCAGATGGCGGCCATGGTGGCAAGATTCAGGCAAACCGCCATCACGGAGCTGAGGCCTTCCTCCGCCTCCGCTTCCATGATTTTAAACTGAAAGTCGCAAAGGCGATGAACCAAAACCGCCAAAAGATGCTCCTTGGTGGGAAAATAATAGGTGAGATTTCCGGTGCTGATCTCCATAGCCTCGCAGATCAGTTTGGGGGCGGTGGCAGAATAACCCTTCTCTAAAAAGAGATGGGTGCCAAGCTGAATGATTTCGAGTTTTGTTGTATTCCTTTTAGCCACGATGGGGTTCTCCTTTCAGGGTGCGATTTTTTTTACAATCCATATGATTTAGGAATAATGCTAATTAGTACCAATCCTATTTTAGCATCTATCCTAAAATATGTCAATAGCATTGCAAAGAAAATTTAAAAAATTTTGATAGAAGGGGAAAATAAAATAGCCCGATATGTATTCTTGACATAATCGGGCTATTTTAATAACACAGGGGACGGGG
>JAZPYP010000039.1:0-2680 GCA_045544255.1 Eubacteriales bacterium
AAAAACTGGCTTTTTAAAAGTTTTGTTAATCGCCTTAAAAGCACCTCTTTCGAGGCAACTCTTTGCAATTAACGGGTCCTTTTTCATGATGCTGTTTAATTTTCAAAGTTCCATGCTTTCTCGCTCTTTTCTCGCGAGTGCTTGAATATAATAACATTTTGAAAAGAAAAAGTCAACACTTTTTTTCGTCTTTTCGCAAAAATGCAGAAAAAAATGATTTTTTCAACAGTTTTTAAACAAAACCACCAAATTATGAGGGGATTTCCGCAACCTCATAACCCTCCCCTTGCAGATAGGCAATCAGCTGTTCGGTTGTCTTTTCGCTATTTCCCAATAATCCGCCGGCTTTTAAATAAAAGCTTCCTTCCTCTTTTGCAATCTCTTTCAGACCATCGGCCGCTTTTTTCACGCTCTTTTCTTTTCCGCTACCGGCAAAGATGGCTTTTTCCACAATTCCCTGCGCATTATCGGTGGCGCCATAGCAGCGGATACACATTCCAAAAGCGGAATAATCCATCTTAACTGCATAGCGCTCCTGATCCTCTGTTTCATAATAGAGGACCACATTTTGAATACTCATGGAGGAAATCAGCAAAATTGCACCCACTATTCCGAAAATCAAATATTTATAGCTTTGCCAAAAGCCTTCTTTTTGGGGCTCTTTCTTTTTTGACATTGAATTCTTCTCTCCTTATTTAAAGAAATTTTAAAATTATGTTTATTTTTTCATTTCAATATATTATAATAGGGTTGATAACGATCACTTCATCTCTCAAGGGAGGTTTTACATTTGAGTATTATATCACAAGAATTTGAGCAATACAAGAGATTTTCCCATATCCACTTTGTTGGGATCGGGGGAGTTTCGATGTCGTCGTTGGCGATGATTTTAAAAAGCCAAGGCAAGAAGGTAACCGGATCCGATAGCGGCGGCGGCCCCACTATTCAGAAATTAACCGATGCGGGGATCACTGTTTTCCCTGTACATAGCGAAAAAAATCCTGTCGGTTGCGATCTTCTGGTTTATACTGCTGCCATTTCCGATAATAATCCCGAATTGGTATATGCCAGAGAGCAGGGCATTCCCATGATGGAACGGGCTGTGCTACTGGGATATATGATGGCAGAGTTCAAAAAATCCATCGCTGTTTCCGGCACCCACGGGAAAACAACCGTTACTTCCATGATCTCTTCCATTTTGAAAACCGCCAAAACCGATCCGACAGTGATGGTTGGAGCCCATCTTAAGGCGATTGGCGGGAACTATTGCTTGGGGAAGAGCCCTTTCGCTGTTTATGAAGCCTGCGAATATGTGAATTCCTTCCATCATTTTTATCCCCAATGCGGAGTGGTGCTGAATATTGATGAAGATCACCTTGATTTCTTCAAGGATCTTTCCGCCATTCAGGATTCCTTCTGCCGCTTTACCGAAAATTTTGCAGAAGATGGGTTGCTCATTATCAACGGAGATGACGAAAATTGCAAAAAGGTGCGAGAATATTATAAAGGCACCACTCTGACCTTCGGCATCGGCAAGGAAAATACCTGCCGCGCAGAAAACATTGAAATGATTAGCGGATATGCTCATTTCGATGTTTATTATAAGGACACCTTCATCACCGCTCTTGCTTTACAAGTGCCGGGGCGGCATAATATTCTTAATGCGCTCGCCGCCTCTGCCACCGCTTCCTACTATGAAATCTCCCCCGAAGCCATCAAAGAAGGAATTGAAAGCTTTACCGGCGCCGATCGCCGATTTGAAAGAAAGGGCACCTTCAACGGCGCCATCATTTTAGACGATTACGCCCATCACCCCACCGAGATCCGCGCCACCTTGGAAAGCGCAAAGGCAGCGGCAAGCGGCAAGGTTTATGTTGTTTTCCAACCGCATACTTTTACCCGCACCTTCTATCTGATGGATGAATTCGCCGAAGCCCTTTCCATCGCAGACCATACCATTCTTACGGATATTTATGCCGCAAGAGAGATCAATAAATTAGGCGTTAATATTTTAAACCTTCGGGATAAAATTGATGGCGCCATCTATATCAGCAATTTCAGAGAGATCGCCGAATACCTTCAATCGGTATTGCAATCGGGAGATATGGCAATTATGATGGGCGCCGGAAATGTAAACCAAATCTGCGGCATGATTATTGAATAAAAAAAGACCAACGCGTATGAGCCGCACTGTTAAGAACAGTACAACAAGATACGAAAACACCCGTAGTTTTTTAAACTGCGGGTGTTTTTTAATATTCTCTTTATTTGCTGGTCAAGTTATGCTATAATACAACTGACCGATAAACAAGAATTTGAAGGAGGCTATACTATGGCAGTCAATATTTTTACTTTTCTTGTAGGTGTTGTATTTATTGTTCTTGGAATTTCAAATATGCGAGGAAACATATCATCTCTTCATTCATATCACAGGAGTCGTGTTTCAGAAGAAGATAGAATACCATTTGGAAAACAAGTGGGCTTGGGTATTATTATTGTCGGTATTGGCATAATCGTATTTAGTGTTCTGTCATCTGTAACCCTATATACTGAAAACGATATTTTTATTTTAGTTGGAACTGCTGTTTTGATTATTGGTATTATTCTTGGACTTGTTATAAGT
Organism: Eubacteriales bacterium; assembly: GCA_045544255.1. Lineage (GTDB taxonomy): Bacteria > Bacillota > Clostridia > Oscillospirales > QAKW01 > QAKW01. The sequence goes on from JAZPYP010000039.1 coordinate 2,624, forward strand.
TTTCGTGCCATGATTAAATATAACAAGGGTATTTTTTAATTCGTCAAATTCCAATTT
>JAZPYP010000040.1:0-73724 GCA_045544255.1 Eubacteriales bacterium
TCGATATTTTCTCCCATTTGAATGCCCTTTGCTACCTTAAAACCGAGCCACTCGGCGTATCACATACCCCGTCGGGTATCCCGCGACCTATGGCCGCGGCTCGCCTTACGAAGGTTTCAAACAATTTTTCCGAACCCCAAAAAAGGGGCTGTAAAAAATTCATTCGAATTTTTTACAGCGCCTTTTTTAATTTAAATAAATCGCTCGGCAATAAATACCGCCGCGCAGGAGAGCAACGCCACCGGCAAAAGCCCCAAATCAAAGCAAGCGCTGACCACCGCCACCAATAGACCGATCGCCGCCGCAAGGGTAGAGGAAGTGGACGAAAGGATTGCAGGAAAGGTCATCGCCGCCAAAACCGCATAGGGGATATAATGCAAAAAGGAGCGGATAAATCGGCTTTGAATCTTCTTGCGGAAGATCACCATCGGAAGCATACGCACAAGATAAGTAACCCCTGCCATCACAAGGATATATAAAATCAATGTTATTGTATCCATGGCTTATTCCTCCACCGGCCGCCAGATCGCCCCGAAGGCCGCGGCCACCACTGCGCAGATGATAATAGCAAAACCGCCGGAAAGCCGATTCAGGATCGGCGCCCATTCGAAGGCGCAGGAAAGCGCCACCGCCACCGCCACAACGCCCACCACAGCAAGGCTTTTGCGCATCGCCGGCACCACCACTGCCACAAACATTCCATAAATGGCGATCCCAAGGGCAGAAAGCACCGAATCCGGCAAAAGAGCGCCGGCGGAAGCCCCCACCAAAGTGCCCGAAGACCAGCAGATCCAAGGCAAAGTCATCAACCCGTAAAAATAAGCAGGAGTCAGCGGCTCCTTGCGGCTGGTGGAGAGGGCAAAAATCTCATCGGTATTGCCAAAGGAGATGATCAGGCGCTCCCATAGGCGCACTCCTTCCTTTAGTTTTTGAGAAATGGTGATGCTCATCAGGGCATAGCGCAGGTTGATGATCAGCTGCGTCAGCGCCATTTCAATAAAGCTGCCTGCCGCCGCGACCACCGAAAGCCCCGCAAGCTGGCCTGCAGATGTCAGATTACTCATGGAGATAGCCACCGCCGCCCAAAGGGGCATTCCCTCCAGCGCTGCGGCCACTCCGAAGGCTACCGAAACAGAAAAATACCCAAGGCCAATGGGCAGCCCATCTCGAAAACCCTTCCAATATTCTTTCATTGATTTATGCCTCTTTTCAAAAAAACGCAATGCAACCCGCACCCAAAGGTGCGGGTTGATTTTTTATAAAATCTCTTTCAAAAGCGATTGGCTGCAAGCCGTCATGGTGCGCATATATTCCTCGATATAGGGCGTGATGATATCATAGCCCGATGCGCTGATATGCACCATATTTTTTTCATCATAAGTATGCTTCGTCGTGGTAAGCGCCAGCTTTTCGGTGATCTCCTTATGGTTATACATATCGAAATAGGTAATGCCCCATTTCTCGCAAATTTCTTTTGCCACCGAAAAATATTCGCTCATATCCCTGCAGCGGCCCGGTTTTGCGGCAGGCATTTTAAAATTCATCAGATAGCCGATGGCGGCGGTATCGCCATAATATTTCACTGCATTATAGATATTCCATTCCAAGCCGCCTGCATAGGTATTCAAATCAAATTCATCGGGATCAAAGCCATCGGCCATAAATCCAACCTCGGCGCTCTCCCAGGCATCGTTTACTCCGCCATGGATCAACACATAGTCGAAATCCTCGCTCTTGCTCTTCAGAATCTGATCCACAATCCAATCAGGCCGCGCGGTGGAAAGAGAAGTGCCGCTTATCCCATTATTCACCGCTTCCATTCCGGTGCTGACAGCAAGGCGCTGCGCCCAGCCGCCGCTGCCAACGCAGATCGAATCGCCAACAAAAAGACCGCGCTTTTCATAAAGGCAATCGCCGAAATAATCGTTCTTCACTCCTGAAAGTTTTTCATGGTCCTTCAAAGAAAAAGCGTTATTCCGCGCCGCAACGGTATAGTCCCTCATCTCGGAAGAGATGCTCCATTGCACTGTTGCACCTTTTTGGGGCACCGAATAGGTATAGATCCGCCAACCGCCGGGGAAGGTGGCCTCTGCTTTCATTGAGGTGGCATTGATCAGCTCCACCGCCTTGCCTTTGCTATCATAGCAAAAGCCCACAATTACCTGCGCCGGAGAGATCGGCCCGATGGTGAGTCGGTCGCCATATTCCACTTCAACGGGAGCGGAAATACAGTTTCCCTTTTTCATCACCTTTTGGCCCTTCAGATTCAGCGCCATATTATTGGTGCCAACCTTAAAGCGATTGGCAAGAGCTTCCTCGCCCTTGGCGGGAGGGGTTTCCTGCTCTTCCTTTTCCTTGGAAGGATCTTTATCATTTCCGGCAGGATCGGAAGAACTGTTTCCTCCATTGGTATTTGAACCACCGGAGGATTGATCTTTATCGGATTGCCCTCCTTGATCGGAGGAGCCGCCACCGGAGGGCTTATCGGAGGCGCTTCCGCTGCCATTGGCAGAGCCGCTCCCTGCAGAGGAGCCGCCTTTATTTTCTTCCTGCTCGGAGGAGCCTTCTTCATTTTGCTGGCCGCCGCTTTGCATCTGGCCGGCCACATAGCTATCGGCCGCCGCGCTCTCTTCTTCCTCGGCCTTTTTGCAGCCGGCCATAAGGGAGAGAGAAAGGGCCAAGATCAAGGCAAGGGATATCCATCTTTTCATCGGTGAGATCCTCATTTCAATTTAGTAAGATCATAGGGAGTTGTTTGATAAACAAAATAGTTCAGCCAGTTGCTATAAAGCAGATTGGCGCAGGAGCGCCAAGTAACCCTTGGCTTCTTGGTGGGATCATCACCGGGATAATAATTCTTGGGAATGCTGATCGGGCGCCCAAGATTGAGATCCCGCTGATATTCGCTATCCAAGGTCATGGCATCATATTCCGAATGGCCGGTAATAAAGATCTGCTTTCCCTTTTTGGTAGCCACTGCATAAACACCGGCTTCCTTTGAGGAGGCAAGGATCTTCAGTTCGGGCACCGCCTCAATGGCTTCCCGCGGAATCGTTGTATGCCGAGAATGGGGCACCATAAAGGTATCATCAAAGCCGCGGAACAGAATGGATTTCTTATGATCCAATTTATGGGGAAAGATGCCAAACATCTTTTCGGGCAAGGGCTCCTTATTGATTCCGAAATGATAATAAAGCCCTGCCTGAGCCCCCCAGCAGATATGGAAAGTGCTATGCACATGGGTTTTGCTCCATTCCATGATCTCGCAAAGCTCTTCCCAATATTCCACTTCCTCAAAGGGCATCTGCTCCACCGGCGCACCGGTAATGATCAGGCCATCAAAATTCCGATCCTTCACATCATCAAAGGTTTTATAGAAGGAAAGAAGATGCTCCTTGGATACATTTTGCGATTCATGGCTTTTGGTATGGATCAGTTCCAGCTCTACCTGCAAAGGAGTATTTCCCAAAAGGCGGGAAAGCTGGGTTTCCGTCTCGATCTTTTTGGGCATCAGATTTAAAAGAAGAATCTGCAAGGGGCGGATCTCCTGCACCTGGGCGCGGGTTTCCGTCATCACAAAGATATTTTCTTTTCTTAATACATCCGTTGCCGGTAAGGCATTGGGAATCTTAATCGGCATAATTTTTTACCTCAAAAATTATTTTTATTCCACCGCATCTAAAGCCTGCTTCAGATCGGCGATCAGATCATCGGCATTCTCAATGCCGCAGGAATAGCGCACCAGATCGCCGGGCACGCCTGCCTTGATCAACTCTTCTTCGCTCATCTGCCGATGGGTAGCGGTGGCAGGATGGAGGCAGCAGGTGCGGGCATCGGCCACATGGGTTTCAATAGCGGCAATCTTCAGCTTACCCATAAAGAGGGCTGCGGCTTCTTTTCCACCCTTCACACCGAAGCTGATCACCCCGCAGCTTCCATTGGGCAGATATTTCTTTGCCCGCTCATGCTCGGGATCATTGGGCAGGCCGGGGAAGCGCACCCAGGTAACCTTCTCATGGCTTTGAAGGAACTCTGCAATCTTTTGCGCATTCTCGCAATGGCGCGCCATCCGCACATGAAGGCTCTCCAAGCCAAGATTCAAAAGGAATGCGCTCTGGGGGGATTGCACACAGCCAAGATCCCGCATCAGTTGCGCGGTGGCCTTGGTGATATAAGCCCCTTCCAAGCCGAAGCGCTCGGTATAGGTTACTCCATGGTAGCTATCATCGGGGGTGCAGAGGCCGGGGAATTTATCGGGATATTTGGTCCAATCAAATTTACCGGAATCCACAATGCAGCCGCCAACCGCGCCGCCATGGCCATCCATATATTTGGTGGTGGAATGGGTAACGATATCGGCGCCCCATTCAATGGGGCGGCAGTTTACGGGAGTGGCAAAGGTATTATCGATAATAAGGGGCACTCCATGAGCATGCGCCGCATTGGCAAACCGCTCAATATCTAAAACATTCAGGGCAGGATTGGCAATGGTCTCGCCGAAAACCGCCTTGGTATTGGGCTTAAAAGCCGCTTCCAGCTCTTCATCGGAGCAATCGGGGGCCACAAAGGTGAAATCAATCCCCATTCTCTTCATGGTAACCGCGAAGAGATTATAGGTACCGCCATAAATGGCGGAGCTTGAAACCACATGATCGCCGCAGGAAGCAATATTAAATACCGAAAAGAAGGAAGCTGCCTGCCCCGAGCCGGTCAGCATGGCGGCAGAGCCGCCCTCCAGCTGGCAGATCTTGGCCGCCACAGTATCGCAAGTAGGATTCTGGAGGCGGGAATAGAAATAACCGCTGGCCTCCAGATCAAAAAGCTTGCCCATATCGTCGCTGCTGGCATATTTAAAGGTGGTGCTCTGAATGATCGGCACCTGCCGCGGCTCCCCGTTGCCGGGAGTATAGCCGCCCTGCACACATTTTGTTTCAATCTTAAAATCGCTCATCTTTTTTATCTCCTTTGGTTAAACTCAAAATAAAAAACGCCCCAAGGCATCTTTGATGCCTTGAGACGAAAAGAAACATCTTCCGCGGTACCACTCAAATTGCGCAAAAATCTTTGCGCCGCTCATTCATGCCCTAACGCGGCATCTACGGGCGCGCCCTACCTATCGAACGCACCGGCTCCAAAGCCATAGACCCCCTGCCTCTTTCAGCTTGCCGCGCTCGCACCAACCGGCGGCTCTCTTCCTTGCCTACTCCCTGCAGGATCCTCTTTTTCATCGCCATTAAAAGCATTATATCAATATAAATAATATTTGTCAATATCTAGGGTGACAGAACTCGAACCTGCCACCTTATTTATATGCTTCTTGAAAAAATAGCAAAAGATGCTATAATAGACTTGATCCCCCCTCATCAGAGGGAGCCGATGAAGAAAGGAGCAAAAAATGAATAAAATTCTATTGCATATCTGCTGCGCACCATGCTCGGTGGCGGTGATCAAGCAGCTCAAGGAAGAGGGCTTTGCTCCCACCGGCTATTGGTATAACCCCAATATCCACCCCTATGAAGAATATAAAGCAAGAAGAGATACCCTTATTGAATATGCAAAGAGCATTAAGCTCCCCCTTCATATTAAAGAGGAATATGGATTGGATCGCTTCACCAAGGCGGTGGCCGACCATATTGATCGGCGCTGCGCCTTTTGCTATACAGTGCGAATGGAGGAAACCGCGCGGGCGGCCAAGGAGCTAGAGTTTCCTGCCTTTACCACCACTTTGACTGTTTCCCCCTATCAGGATCATAAACTGATCCATGAATGCGCCGAAAAAGCGGCGGCGCGCCATGGGGTGAAATATCTCCCTTATGATTTCTCCCCCCGCTTTCGAGAGGGGCAGGCAGAGGCAAGGGAGCTTGAGCTCTATATGCAGAAATATTGCGGCTGCATCTATTCCGAAGAAGAGCGTTTTTTTAAAAAAATCCAAAAAGATCAAGAACGCTTTGCAAAGCAAAGCTTTTTCCAAAACGAATAAAAAAATCCTGCAATCAATGCTGATTGCAGGATTTTTTACAGCGTGTCAAAGAACTCTGTTTTTATCATCTTTGATATACGCATTCGCCGCCAACAAAAGTGGCAAAAATTTCGCATTCTTCATTGAGCAGGATAAAATCGGCAAGGTTGCCCTCTTTCAAGGTTCCTATCTCTGAAAGCCCCAAAAGGCGGGCAGGGTTTTCCGTTGCCATCATCAGAGCCTCCGGCAGGGAAACCTCCCCGAAGCGGGCCATATTCCGCACCCCTTCATTGAGTTTTAAGACCGAGCCTGCAAGGGTGCCATCCAAAAGCCGCGCGGTGCGGTTCTTTACCTCTACCGGCTGCCCCCCAAGGGCATAGCGGCCATCGGGAAGGCCTCCCGCCTCCATGCAATCGGTAATGAGGCAGATCCGCTCTTTTTTCAGGCGGGTTAAAATCGGGAAAAGATCGGGGGAAACATGAATGGTATCGGCAATCAGCTCAATATAGGCATCCCCCGAAAGGGCGGCGCCGATCACACCGGGATCCCGATGATGAAGGGGCGGCATAGCGTTAAAGAAATGGGTAGCGCTCTTTGCTCCCGCTTCATAGGCAGCCTTTGCCTCGGCAAAGGTGGCGGTAGTATGACCAAGGGAGGCGATGATCCCCCGCTCTGCCATCTTTTGCGCAAATTGATTTTCTCTATCCCGCTCCGGCGCATAGGTAACGATTTTTACAATATCTTCCACCATTTCGCTATCAGGCGGCAGAATATATTCCCCATTCTGCGCCCCCTTTTTTTCGGGATGGATAAAGGGGCCTTCCATATGAGCGCCCAAAATTCTTGCGCCCTTGGCTTCTTTTTGCGCGGTGCGGATCCGCCGGAAGGCGGCGGCGATGGTTTGCTCATCCTGCGTCATAGTGGTGGGCAAAAAGGCGGTAACTCCGTTTTGAGGGAGCCGCTCCGCCATGCCCTTGGGAGAATGAGTCATGGTATCCTCGCCCCCATAGCCATGAATATGCTGATCGATCAGGCCGGCCGAAAGATATAGCCCGCCCCCATCAATGATTTTGGCGCCTTGGGGGATCTCTTTGGAAAAGCCTTGGATCCGATCCTCCTCAAAAAGAAAGACCGACTCCTCCAAAATCTTCCCGCCTACAACGATTTTCACATTCTTGATGGCATTCATAAAATCCTTTATCTCCTTTTAGAAACTGCCTCCACCACCCGATAGATGGCGGGAGCAACCAAGAGGTTTACTGCAAATTCCAATACAAAATTCCACCCTGCGCAGCCGATCACCAGAAAATAGAGAACCGATGTTCCCTCGCCCACAAAATTAGCCGCCAGAATATCGGAAAGGGTAAGCGCCCCCAAGATAAAAAGGCCGGTATTAATAATGGGCGCGGCAGCCGCGGCGCAGAAAACGCCGCCATATTTGCTCTTTTTTGAGATAAGCTTATGGGCCCACCCTGCCCCAAGGCCTGCAAAAAGGCCTTTACCAAGGCAGATAGCGGCAGTCATCCAAGGGGCATTTTGGAAGAGGGTGGCTGTGAAAAAATCGGTGCCGCTGATCCCTGCAAAGAGGGTGATGGCGCCAAAGAAAAGCCCCAAGATCATGCCCCCCACGGGCCCCACCAGAATGCCGCCCACAACAATGGGAATCAGCACCAATGAAAGCGAAGTGGCGCCGATCTTAATTCCGCTGCCCCAAACCTGAAGCACGAATACAAGAGCCAATAAAATGGCCATTTGCACCATTTTCAAGGTGCGTTGTTTTGCTGCTTGATTCATCGCAAAACCTCCTTTTCGGGACTTCACCCGATGCTGACGCCCTATCCCTTTTGATAGGTGCATCGCAGTTCATAATTTATATCAAAAGGCCCAAAAAGCCTTATGACACCTTGATTTTACGGGTTTTCTCATAGATCACCCGCAACCCCTTCAGGGTTAGATTCTGATCCTCTTTAAAGGGAAGGCTGCAATGGGGCAGGATCAAAGGTGCAAGGCCGCCGGTGGCGATCAAAGCCGCATCCCCGCCCAAAAGCGCCTGATAGGCGCGGCCAAAGCCATCAACAGAAAAGGCATGCCCCAATACCACCCCGTTGGAGATGCAATCAGCGGTATTTTTTCCTAAAGGCTCCTTTTTTGCTCCAAGGGGCACCATTGGCAGTTGGGCAGTGGAATAGCGCAAGCTTTCCATCGAAGCCGAGATCCCCGGCAGAATAGCCCCGCCCAAAAGCTCCCTTTTTTCAGAAAGGGCAAAAATAGTGGTCGCGGTGCCGAAATCCACCAAAACCGCGCCTCTTTCGCCCTTTGCCGCCGCGGCGGCATTGGCAATGATATCGGCCCCTACTTCTGCGGGGGAATCGGTGCGGATGGAGATGCCGGTTTTAACTCCCGCTCCCAAAACCATCGGGTGCTTGCCGCAAAGCTTTTCAAGGGCCTGCTCAAAAGCGGGGGTCAGCATCGGCACCACCGAAGCAATGGCGCCATCCTTGATTTCTTTTAAATCAATCTCTCTTTCCTCCAAAGAGGAGCGCAAAAGATGAAGATATTCATCCGCCGCGCGCGGCTCCTTGGCGGAGATGGCAAAGGTGCAAAGGGGCTCCTCTGCTTTGGCGAAAACGCCGGCAGCAATGCTTGAATTTCCAATATCGATTGCAATCAGCATAATTCTTTCATCAATTCCTTTATTTTTTCTTCGGTAGCAAGATCGGCAGAGGAAGCAGTGGCTCCGCCGGCGGCGATCCCAAGCTTCAGGGCATATTCATAGCCCTGCGAAACTCCCGCCAGAAAACCGGCCACCATGGAATCCCCCGCTCCAACGGTATTGATAGGCTTTCCGCCCACCGCCGCAGCCTCGAAGATCTCGCCGCTCTCGGCAAGGAGCAGCGCGCCTTCGCCCCCGCGGGAAACCAATATATTTTTAGCGCCCTTTTCTTGCAGCTCTTTTGCTGCTTTTGCGATCTCTCCGCTTCCGCAAAGGGTTCTGCCGCAAAGCTCTTCCAGCTCCCGATGATTGGGCTTGATCAGAAAAGGCCCATGGGGGAGCGCCTTTTTCAAAAGTTCACCGGTGGCATCTACCACGCAGCGCACCCCTTCGGGAAGGGATTCCAAAATCTCGGAATAGATCTCCTTTGGCATGGAAGGGGGCACGCTCCCTGCCAAAACCAAAGTATCCCCCCCTTTGAGCGCCTTCAGCTTTTTCATCAGCTGCGCCCTTGCCTCTTTGGAAATTTCGGGGCCGCCGGCATTAATTTCGGTTTCCGCATCGGCTTTGAGCTTAATATTGATGCGGGTGAGCCCCGCGGGCAGACGGATAAAATCTGCTTTGATCCCCTTCTTCCGAAGGCTCTCTTCCAGCGCATCGCCTGTAAATCCGGCGATAAAGCCAAGAGCAGTTGATTCCACCCCAAGCTCCTTTAAAACAAGAGAAACATTGATTCCCTTGCCCCCAAAATATATGGCTTCCCGCTCGGCGCGGTTGGTTTCCCCCTGCTCTAAATGAGGCAGATACACCACATAATCAAGGGCAGGATTAAAGGTAACGGTATAGATCATCGAACGATCTCCTCATAAGATTCTTCTATTTTTAATTATACAACCTTCTTTTTAAAAAGTCAAAGAGTCTGTGCATTATTCGCACAGACTCTTTGCAATTTTCTGAATTTGATCCTCCAAAGAAGGATCCTCCCTTGCGGGGCGAAAATCAGTATCGGGGGCATAAACCTTTAGGATCTCGCCCTCGGCGCCCATCTCCCGCAGCAGAATTTCTGCGGTGCGGAAAGCGGCATCCTTGCCGCCACTGCCGCCGCCGGAGAGCAGAACCGCGCCCTTTTTGCCCCAAAAGGAAGCCCCCTCGCCCCGAAAGATGCGGGCAGAAAAGAAGCATTGCAGGCGGCTCATGGCCGAAAGGAACGGCCCCGGCAGAGTTCCAAACCAGATCGGAGAGGCCACCACCACCGCATCGGCAAGCTGAATTTTTTGGGCAACAGGCTCAAAATCATCTCCAAGAGCGCAGCCCTTTTGCTTTTGGCAGGCTCTGCAATCGATGCAGGGGGCAATTTTTTCATCGGCAAGATGCAGGATCTCCGCCTCACCGGTCAGGTGCTTTTCCAAAAGGGAAGCCATATAAGCAGAATCGCCTGCCTTGCGAGGGGATGCAATTAAAATCAGCGTTTTCATCGTTGGTCCATTGAGGCATAAGCCTCATCCTTTTTCACATTAATATAAGCCGGACGAATGATCTTGCCTGCATTTTGAATCTCCTCGATCCGATGGGCGCTCCAACCGGCAATGCGAGCGGTTGCAAAGATCGGGGTATAGAGTTCATCAGGCAGCCCTAAAATCCGATAGATCAGCCCCGAATAATAATCCACATTCATGCTGACCCCTTTATAGACCTTGCGGCGCTCGGCAATGATCTCCGGTGCCAGACGCGCCACCGCCTCATAAAGGGAATATTCCTCTTCAAAGCCCTTGCTTTTTGAGAGTTCCTCGGCGCAGCCTCTTAAGATATCGGCGCGGGGATCGGAAAGGGAATAAACCGCATGGCCCATGCCATAAATGAGCCCCGCTCCATCGAATTCTTTTTTATCCAAAAGGCGGCAAAGGTAATCCCGAATCTCGCTCTCCCGCTCGGGATGCACCTTCCTTTTCATATCCTCAAACATCTGCACCACCTTAATATTGGCTCCCCCATGGCGCGGCCCCTTCAAGGAGCCGAGGGCTGCGGAAATGGCCGAATAGGTATCGGTGCCGGAAGAGGTTACCACATGGGTGGTAAAGGTGGAATTATTTCCGCCGCCATGCTCCGCATGAAGCACCAGCGCAAGATCCAGAATCTTTGCCTCAAGATCGGTAAATTCCCCATCCTCCCGCAAAATTGAAAGAAGATTTTCAGCAGTGGAATACTCTGCTTTGGGATGGTGGATAAAAAGGCTATCTCCCAGATGATAATGGCGATAGGATTGATAGCCGTAGACCGATAGCAGAGGAAAGACCGCAATCAAAAAGAGGCATTGCCGCAATACATTCTCCACCGAAATATTATCGGGATCCTCATCATAGGCATAAAGAGCCAAAACACTTCTGGATAGAATATTCATGCAATCTCTGCTGGAGGCCTTTAAGATCATATCCCGCACAAAAGAGGGCGGCAGCGAGCGCATCTGGGAAAGGATCTTGCAAAACTCTTCCAGCTGCTCCCGATTGGGCAGATGGGAGAAGAGAAGCAGATAAACCGTTTCCTCAAAGCCAAAGCGATTATCCTTGCGAAACCCCTTTACCAGATCCCGCACATTATAGCCCCGATAGCAAAGTTCCCCCTCGCAAGGCAAAACGCTGCCGTCGGGCAAAGTCTTTTTGGCGGTGATGCGGCTGATCTCCGTCAGGCCGGTAACCACTCCGTTTCCATTGAGATCGCGAAGCCCACGAAAAACATGATGCTCCCCATACATCTCCGGCGAGATCCCATTAGATGCGTTGGAAACGCTTGCCATCCTTTTCATATATTCCAAAGTTTCTTTACTGTTAAAACCCAATTTGTTCACTCCTTTATATTTCTATTTTACCTTATTTTCCCTTTGCCGTCAACAAACGGAGTGTAAACAATCTGTAAAGGACAACTTTCGGTAAAAAAAGAGGCTGAAGGGTGCCCCTTCAGCCTCTTTTTGCAAGATAGATCGTCTATCGGTTATCTTTTAAATTTCAGCGTAACAATTTCCAGATTCTTAACAGGAATGGTAACCTTGCCGTTTTCAAAGGCGAGTTCTTCCTGATCCTCCTCCATCATGGAGCAAAGGCAGGCGGATTTAAAGCCTTCGGGCACGGTAACGGTTGCCTTGCTGCGGCGATCCCAAGCGTCATAAAGGCGCACGATCATATCCTCGCTATCCTCCGCCTTTTTAACAGTCTCAATAATAATATTGGGCTGATCGCAGGAAACAAGGGAGAATTCCTCCGGCAGCGCGCCCTCCTGCTTGGAAAGGGCAATCGATTCCATCGGCTGATTGAGGGCATAAGCCTCTTCGATCACGCCGCTCTCATAAAGGGAGCCGCTATGGGGCAGAATGGAATAGGTGAACCGATGCTCTCCTTCATCGGCCTTGGGATTAGGATATGCAGGGCATTTCAGAAGAGTGAGCTTCAAGGTGCTGCCCTTGGCGCTATGGCCGTATTTGCAATCGTTTAAGAGGGCAACGCCATAGCCATTCTCCGAAAGATCGGCCCATTTATGGGCGCAGACCTCGAATTTCGCCTCATCCCAGCTGGTATTCTGATGGGTGGGGCGCTCCACATGGCCGAATTGAATTTCATAAGTAGCAGAAGCGGTATGCACATCGATGGGGAAAGCCGCCTTCATCAGATGATGCTTTTCATGCCAATCCAGCTCGGTTTCAAAATCGATTCTTCTGCCCTTGGAATAGAGCCAGATATTCTGCGCAATTTTGGAATTGCGATAAGTTTGAGAAACACGGAAGCCTGCGCGGCTGCCATCGGAAATGGGAGTGATCTCCACAGGGCCATCTAAGGGATAGCGCTTAGGCTCATAGGTGGCATCCATTTCCCAGGCATCATAATTTCTGGGATAATCCTCATAAAGCTCCAGATCGTTGCCGCACTTACCGGAAAGCAGAACCTCCCGCTCCGCTTCCTTATCAAAGAGGGATACAATTCGGCCTCTTTCATCAAGAACCATTCGATAATATTCGTTCTCGGCAGTGCGCCCTTGCACCTTCACGCTGCATTCTGCCTTCTTTGCAGGCAATACCTTCCAGCCATAGGCGGGAACAGCCTCTTCCACCTCAACGGTAGCGCCATCGACCTTCACTTCGCCCTTGCGCGCAAAGCCGCTGGGGTTATAGATCATAACGCCCCCATCGGTTTTAACCTTTGCGGAAAGAGATTGCAGCTTATCCTTGATGATGCCGCCGGTGAAATCCTTCAGCTTTGCATAGTCCACCTCGGTTCCATCGTAAACCTCTTTAATGGAGGAGCCGGGCAGAATATCATGGAACTGATTATGGAGCACTTTGCGCCAAGCGGCATAGATCCCCTTGGCATCATAGCTGCCGCCATAAAGCAGATCGGTATAGGAAAGGCCTTCTGCCGCATGAAGCGCCATTTCGCTCTTGCGGTTGCCCCGCTTATTGGCGGCCATAGAGGTATAGGTGCCCCGATGGAATTCCAGATAAAGCTCGCCCACCCATTTGGGAGCGCGCTGCAGCTTTTGGGCGCTCTTATCAAAATCGCCCTTGGCATCCTGAAGAAACGGGAGAATGAAATCCATCTTGGTAACCGGCATGCCGGGCAGGCCCTTGGCCAGGCGGCGCTGCCGCTCCAGCATCCAGCGGGTGGGGCCGCCGCCGCCATCGCCAAAGCCATAGGTCAGAATGGTATGCTTATTATATTCCTTCTGCTGATAGCGGTCCCAAGTGCCGGCCACATGGTTGGGCTGCAGCATTCCGACATAGGTGGTAAAATTATCCATACTGCGATCCCGCTTTGCGGCCTGAGTAGTGATAAAGGAGGAATAGATCTCGGTGCCGTCGATCCCTTCCCAATAGAAGGAATCATAAGGCATCATATTGGTATCGTTCCAGCTGATCTTGGAGGTAACAAAATAATCCACACCGGATTTCTTCAAGATCTGGGGCAGAGCAGCGCTATAGCCGAATACATCCGGCAGGAATAATACCTTATTATCTTTGCCGAACTCCTCTTTAAAGAAGCGCTTCCCCTGCATGATCTGGCGGATAAAGCTTTCGCCGCCGGTCAGGTTGCAATCGCATTCTACCCACATCGCCCCTTCCGGCTCCCAGCGCCCCTCGGCAACTCTCGCCTTCAGCTCCTCATATTTTTCGGGGGCCTCTTCTTTCATATAGCGATAAAGCTCCGGTTGGGTAAGAGTGAAGCGATATTCGGGATATTTCTCCATCAGCGCCAGCACCGAAGAGATGCTCCGCTGCACCTTTTCTCTGGTCTGCGCTCTTGCCCAAAGCCATTCCACATCGATATGGGTATGGCCGATGCAATGCACAATAGGCTTGCCCTCGGTGGAGCAGAGTTTATCGTAAAACTCTTCCTTCATAAAAGCTCTTGCGGCAGAAATGGAGGCCTTATATTCCTCGCTTCCGGGGGCGCGGAAATCAATGAGATTGACCGCCTGCTCCAGAGCAGAGAGAGTATCTTTATATTCGGTGGTGTTTTTATTGAGCACCTTCAAGGCTTCCAAGGGGGTGATCAGATCATAATAAAGCTGATGGGTTTCATCATGAACCTTCCAGATCTCATATTTCATGGCAAAGGGAGAGCTCACCTTGCCGGAATAGAGATAGGCATGCATGGTATATGCGGTATCGGGTTCCAAAAAGGCTTCGGTATGGTTGATATCCAACCCCTGGGCCATGATGCCATTCAGATAGAGCAGCCCTTGGGGATTATCGGCATCCCATCCTTTTCTGCCTGATTCCGCTCTTAATACATAAGAGAAGCCTTCCTCGGCCGCGGGAGTCTTAAAACTGCCCCGATTCCAGAAATGGGCATCGGCGCCGATATGATATTCCCGCTTTTCCCAGCCGCTCTCGGGCGGGGTATTATCGGTTTTATACCCGCAAGGGGCATACTCCACTTCGATCTTTTCAACAACAGTATAGCGCTTAGATGATAAATTTTCACAAGCGACCCTGATCTTACCTTCAATATAAATCATAAAAGACCACCTCCGTTTGGTTTTATTATACTTGATTTCCCCTTGCTTTTCAAGCCTTTTTATAAATTTAGACCATAAGCAAACACGAGTAATCCGAACCTGATTTTAAGGGGCGGATTATTCGTGTTTGCTTAGGAAAAGGAGCGCAGGATCTCTCCTTGCGCTCCTTGCTTATTTTTGGGTTTTTCTTTACTCTTGGGGATCCTCTTTCTTCTCCTTGGGAAGCGCCTTGATCATTTCATAGGTTTTCTCAGTGGGGAATGCCACAAAGCGATTGATGGGCACACCCATGGAGGAAAAACGCTCTTCATATTCCGTCATAATATTGGGCGTATCGGTGGAATGAAGATCATAGGTCAGCTCCGTTAGGGTAAAGCCCAACTCCTTAAATTCCTCTACCGAGAAATCAAAGAGGGGGCGATTATCGGTTTTGAAGCAGATCTTGCCGCCCTTCTTCAAAAGGGGCAGCCAGCATTTCACCATTCGCCGATGGGTAAGCCGCCGCTTGGCATAGCGGGCTTTGGGCCATGGGTCGGAAAAATTCAGATAAAAGATATCTACCGATTCTTCGGGGATATATTCTGTAAGGTCCTCTGCATTGAGGCAGAAAAATTTCAAGTTTGGAATCTCTTTTTGAAGCGCCTTCTCCATGCCGATGATGAGGCAATCCTTCACCCGCTCAATAGAGATATATTGCCGATCGGGATTTTGCTCCGCCAAGGCAACAATGAAGCGCCCCTTCCCCGAACCGATCTCCATATCGATGGGCTTTTCCCGATCAAAATGGGTATAAAAAGCTTCTTTCAGCCCCTCGGTGGGCAAAGTCAGCGCGCTGCAGCGCTCAAAGCGCAGATCCCCGTTTTTCTTTTTTCTCATTCTCATGGTTTTCTATCCTCAGGTTTCATTAAAATTTCGATAATAGGCAAGAAGAAGATCGATCATCTCTCCATAGCTTTTTGAGCCGCTCTCCTGCCCGTTGGATTGGAGATATTGATCATAAACCGCGCCGGTGGTGTTACTCACTACCGTATTACGATAGGGCTCCCAATAGGCGCTCTCTGCCTGAATATCCAAAAGCACCGCCCGATCGCAAAGCTGCCCGATCTTTTTGGCAAGGGCCTTATCTTCTTTATAAAGCGCAGAAAAAGCATAATCGAAGGCCATCAGCGAGCCGCTATAGTTAAAATCTGCCCGCTCCGATTTTCGGCAGGCAAGATAGGCAAGGAAATTCGCCTCGTCCTCCCGCATAAAGCCCCGAAAATGGGTTAGTTCATGGGCCATAGTGGCGGGAATGGTATGCTCCGGCACATCGATATTGATCCCCGATTCAAATGGGATATAGATCCCTGTGGTCAGCGCCATGGAAAAAAGCTTGGAAGAAAGCAGCGGCTTATTGCGGATATCCGCCGCCGCAAGGCAAGGGATCTCCTTTTCCAATTCCTTATAGGCCTCCCTTGCGGCATCGGCGGTTTCATAATAGTTTTTATCTGCCAAAGCGGCAACGCCTTCAGCATCTTCCGCCATCTGCTTTCGGTAAAAATTGCAATCGTAGATCAGAAGCTCGCAAAGGTCATAAAGCTCTTCTTTGGTGCTCTCCCGCACCGAAAGATTTAAATATTCCGTAATGGAAGCCCGATGATAATTAAGCCCCATAAAGAGCACAAAGCCAAGATAAATAACGCTCGCCCCGCCGCAGATATTTAAAATAAAGCGCCAAAGGCGGTTTTTCCATTTTTTCTTTTGGCGAAAGCACCCTAAAATCGTCCAAACCAAATAAAAGACCAGCGCCGCCCCGCCAAGCAGGATCAGAATCTCCAAAACCGAGAAGAGCACCAGCGATAAAAGCCACCCAAGCCCATTGGCAAAAAGAGGGTAGATCTTGGTGGAATAGCCCTCCACCCAAGAGGGATCTACCTGCGCCATCAAGGTCAGCAAAAGCCCCAAAGGCGCAAGAAGCAAAAGCCATATTCTTTTGTAACGAAAAATTCTGTTCAGCATATTTATAGTATAAAGGCAAAGCCATGAAAAGTCAAAATATTCTTTATAAAGAAAGGCATTATTATGGAGATTACATTGCAAACCACCGAAGGCCCTCTTTCCTTCCCCGCAGGAATGATGGGCCGCTGGACTTTATTGTTTTATTATGGGAGCGATTTTTCCCCTGTAGCCGCCACCGAGCTTTTGGCCCTCTCGGCGCTCAAAGAGGATTTTGATCGGGCAGGAGCAAAAATCCTTGCTGTCGGCAGCGATTCCATCGCCTCTCACCTTGCCTTCTCGGCTGCTCTGGAGCGCTATCGGCTGGAAGCCGCTCCCCCTTCCCCCATCGCTTTTCCCATCGCCTATGATGAAGGGGGCGCTCTGCAGGAAATGCTGGGGCTTTCCCCGCAAAATAAATATCTTTGGCTGATCTCTCCCGAAGGAGAGGCCAAGGCGATGCATTCCTATCCGCTGGATACCGGCGCCAATTTTACCGAAAGCCTGCGCACCCTTTTGGCCCTTCAAACCGAGCGCCCCACTCCCCATGGCTGGACCCCCGGCGCCCATGCCCTCCTGCCCCCGCCTCAAACCCAAAAGGAGCGCATCTCCCATATGGACCGCTCGGAGCAGCAGGGCGGCTACTGTATCGATTGGTATATCTGCTTCGAGGGCGAACGCAACGACGAAACCGCCCTTCCTCAATAATTCCTCTCCACACCCAAATCATTTGTGCGGAGTAACCCAAACCATTTGGGTTTAAGGTGTACAATTCATTTGTGCAGGTGTGCGGGAGAGCATGATACACAAATCATTTGGGTTTAAGGTGTACAATTCATTTGTGCGGAGTAACCCAAATCATTTGAATCAATCTTCCGCGGTGTACAATTCATTTGTGCGGGGCAACCCAATTCATTTGAATCAATCTTCCACGGTGTACAATTCATTTGTGTGGGGTAACTCAATTCATTTGGGTTAAAGCTCCGATCCACCCAATTCATTTGTGCAGGCAACCCAATTCATTTGGGTTAGACATTGACATCTGAACATAAAAAAGAAGCTTCGACCGCAGTCGAAGCTTCTTCCTTAATTTTCATCTTTCCATTTTCAATTTTTAATTTCTTAAAGAATGAATGGGGGCAGGGATTCTGCCGCCGCGATTGATAAATTTCTCGCTGCTTTCCTGATGGACCGGCATAATGGGCGCTTCGCCCAGAAGGCCGCCAAAGGAAACCACCTCGCCCACGCCTTTACCGATAGCGGGAATCACCCGCACAGCGGTGGTCTTATTATTGATGACGCCAATGCTGATCTCATCGGCAATAATAGCGGAAATGGTGGACGCGGGAGTATCGCCGGGGATGGCGATCATATCAAGGCCCACCGAGCAGACAGCGGTCATCGCCTCCAATTTATCCAAGGTCAGCACCCCTTCGCTTGCGGCGCGGATCATGCCCGCATCCTCCGAAACAGGGATAAAGGCGCCGGATAAGCCGCCCACATGGGAAGAGGCCATGGTGCCGCCTTTTTTCACTGCATCATTGAGCAGGGCAAGGCAGGCGGTGGTGCCATGGGTGCCGCAGCGCTCAAGGCCCATCTCTTCCAGAATATGGGCCACCGAATCCCCCACTGCAGGGGTGGGCGCCAGCGAGAGATCCACAATTCCAAAGGGAACACCCAATCGCCTGCAGGCTTCATTGGCCACCATCTGGCCCATACGGGTAATCTTAAAGGCTGTTTTCTTCACTGTATCGGCGATCTCGGTAATATCGGCATGGGGCAGCTTCTTAATGGCGCTGCTTACCACTCCGGGGCCGGATACGCCCACATTGATGACGCACTCCCCTTCGCCAACCCCATGGAAAGCGCCGGCCATAAAGGGATTATCTTCGGGCACATTGGCAAATACCACCAATTTGGCGCAACCGATGGAATCTTCTTCGGCAGTAACCTCTGCGCATTCCTTGATGATCTCGCCCATCAGCTTAATGGCATCTAAATTAATACCTGCTTTGGTGGTGGCCACATTGATGGAAGAGCAGACATTGCTTGTTTCCTTCAAAACCCGCGGCAGGGAGCGGATCAGATTAATATCGCTTTGGGTGGCCGCCTTATGCACAAGGGCAGAAAAGCCGCCGATAAAATTAATGCCGCAGGTTTCTGCCGCCCGCTGCAAAGCATGGGCAACCTTAACCATATCATCCTCCGAATAACCGGGGGTAACCAGCCCGATCGGAGTAACCGAAACCCGCTTATTGATAATGGGAATTCCATATTCGCGGGCAATGGCCTCGCCGGTTTCTACCAGATTGCCGGCAAGATCGGTAATCTTTTTATAAACACGCTCGCAAAAGGCATCCACATCCCGATCCACGCAATCAAAAAGAGAGATGCCCATTGTTATGGTTCGAATATCAAGATGCTCTTCATCGATCATCTTGATGGTTTCCATGATATCGCTATGATTCAGCATGGCAGAGCTCCTCCTTAAATTCTATGCATGGAATCGAAAACATCCTCATGCATCACATGAATGATCAGCCCCATCTCCTTGCCGGTATCTTCCATCTCCTTGGCAAACTCGGCAAAAGCCTTTCCGGTTGCGCCGATCTCCACCCACATGATCATGGTGAAGGTATCATGGCGCACCTTTTGGGTAATATCATTAATATTCACATTATTTTCAGCGCAGATCGCAGAAAGGCGGGCGATAATTCCCACCCGATCGGCACCGATAACAGAGATTACAGCATTCATCTTTAAAACTCCTCTTTCTTCAGATTTTATTATATATTTTATCACTTTTCCTTGGAAAAGCAATCCTTTATTGAATTTTTTCTAAAATATGGTAAAATAAAAAAGTAATGATCAAAAAAGAGGTATTGCTTTATGAACACTGTAACCCTAAGGGCTTATGCAAAGATCAATCTCAGCCTTGATGTAACCGGAAAGCGCGAAGATGGCTATCATCTTTTGGAATCGGTTTTTCAAGGGATTTCCCTTTATGATGGGGTTCGGGTGCATAAAGAGCGCGGCGCCGGCGGCATTAAGATCCGCTGCAACCTGCCCTATATTCCCACCGATGAGCGCAATATTGCCCATAAGGTAGCCACCGCTTTTTTCAAAGCGGCAGAGATTGAAGAATACCAGATCACCATTGATTTGAAAAAGGTTACCCCCAGCGGAGCAGGCTTTGGGGGCGGAAGCGCCGATGGCGCGGCTGTTTTTTCTGCCCTTTGCCGCCTTTATCATCAATCCTTCTCCAAAGAAGAAGCCACCGCGATCCTCACTCCCTTGGGCGCCGATATTCCCTTCTTTTTATATAGCGGCACCATGATGGCCCGCGGCATCGGCGAAATCCTCACCCCTGCGCCAAGGCTTCCCGATTGCTTCATTGTTTTGGCCAAGCCCAAAACCAACGTATCCACCAAGCTGATCTTCCAAAAGCTTAAGGAAGAGGGCATTCAAAACCGCCCCGATACCAAAAAGGTTCTGGAAGCTTTGCAGGAGGGCGACCTTTATAAATTGGCGGAAGCCACCGCTAATGTTTTGGAAGGGGCCACCATTCCTTATTGCCCCAAAGTGCAGGAGTTGAAGGATATTTTGAAGGAAAACGGCGCGATCCTTTCGATGATGAGCGGAAGCGGAAGCGGTGTTTTCGGTATATTTGATCGGGAAGATCAGGCAAAGGCCGCCGCGAAGGCTTTGCGCAGCGCCACCCGCTTTGTTTATATCGCCCGCCCCATCTGCCGCCCGATGCACACCTGCAACAGCAGGAAAAAGCCTTCTTTGGAAAAATAAGAACTAAAAAACGGATGCAAAATTGCATCCGTTTTTAATTCCGCTCAAAAATGCGATCCTTCGCGGCTTTTGCCGGAAACATTTTGTATTATTTCTACCAATTATAACAATTTGTATACCCTTTGTAATAGTTCTTGACGAATATTGCCAAATCTTTTATAATTTTTTTATTCTGACAAAATCGAGGTATTTCCATGAAAAAACTTCTCAACGATCGCCTTCTGCTGATCATTTCAATGGTTCTTTTCGGCACCCTTGGAATCTTTGTGCGTAATATTCAGGTCTCCTCCGGCGAGCTTGCTCTTTACCGCGCAGTTTTAGCAATTTTCTTGATCGGTGGCTTTCTTCTGCTCACCCGCCAACCAATCGGCGTTAAATCCATCAAAAAGGAGCTGCCCTTGCTGCTTTTATCGGGCGTAGCCATGGGATTTAATTGGATCTTGCTTTTTGAGGCTTACCGCTATACCACTGTTTCGGTGGCCACCTTGAGCTATTATTTTGCTCCGGTTTTGGTTATTTTGCTCTGCCCCATATTATTTAAGGAAAAAATGGGAGCAAAGCAATGGATCTGCTTCATCTTTTCAACCATTGGCCTTGGGTTGATCACCGGCCTTGGCAATCTTTCCGGTGGCCGGAACCATCTTTTGGGCATCGCCTTTGGCCTTGGTGCCGCCACCCTTTATGCCGCAGTGATCCTTCTGAATAAAGCCATTAAAACAGTAGCCGGCCTGCATCGCACCTTGCTGCAATTTCTTGCGGCGGCTCTTGTGCTTCTTCCTTATGTTGCCCTCACAAGCGGGTTTCAGCTTCAAAATCTGGATACAAAAGGCTGGATCTGCCTTTTCATTGTTGGGCTTTTGCATAGCGGCATCGCCTATTGCTGCTATTTTTCCGCCCTCAAAACCATTCCCGGCCAAAAAGCGGCCATTCTCAGCTATATCGACCCCTTGGTGGCGGTTTTGCTTTCGGTAACTCTTTTGCAGGAAAAAATGACGCCGATTCAATGGATCGGCGGCGCCATGATCCTTGGATTCACTCTTTGGAACGAAATTTCCCACAAAAAACTTTAAAAACCAAAAAATAATTTGCAAAAATAAAGAAAAAAACAGATTTTTATATTGACTTTCTCTACTCTCCGTGGTAAAATCAACCTATAAGAGTATGTAAATTTATCATTATTATAAAAAGGAGAGGAACTAAAATGGTAAACGAATACGAGATCAAAAAGCAAATTTGCGAGATCGGCAAGCGGATCTATAATCGCGGCATGGTTGCTGCTAACGACGGTAATATCTCCGTTAAGATCAGCGAAAATGAATTTCTTTGCACTCCTACCGGTGTAAGCAAAGGGTTTATGACTCCTGAATATATCTGCAAAGTGGATAAGAACGGCAATGTGCTGCAGGCCAATGGCAAGTTCAAGCCTTCTTCCGAGATCAAGATGCATATGCGCGTATATAAGGAGCGCCCCGATGTTGGCGCGGTTGTTCATGCTCATCCTATGTATGCAACCGGTTTTGCTATCGCAGGCATTCCCCTTACTCAGCCCATCATGCCCGAGGCGGTTATCACCCTCGGATGCGTGCCCATCGCTGAATACGGCACTCCCTCCACCGAAGAGATCCCCAACGCAGTTTCCAAGTATCTGCAAAGCTTTGATGCTGTTCTTTTGGAGAACCATGGTGCTCTTACTTATGCCGAGGATCTTTTGGCAGCCTATCATAAAATGGAATCTGTTGAGTTCTATGCAAAGCTGCTCTATATCTCCAAGCAGTTGGGCGGCCCGCAGGAGCTTTCCGAGGCTCAGGTTCAGCGCCTCTATGAGATTCGTCGTCAGTTTGGCATGAAGGGTAAGCATCCTGCTGATCTTTGCCCCAATGTTCAAAGCGGCAAGCCCTCTTGCCATGGTTGCGGCGGCAGCTGCACCTGCGGCAACGATAAGAACGCAGATGTTATCGCCGAGATCACCAAGCGTGTGATCGAGCAGATGAATAAATGATGGACGAGCAAGTTTTAAAAAACTTGACCGAGGCAATCGTTCAAGAGCTGAAAGGGCGCAAGGTTACCCTTGAAAAAGCCCAAAAGCTCAGCGCGGCAGTTCGCGCAAAGGCAAAGGAAATCGGGGTAAAAGCAGTGGTCGCTGTTGCCAACGAAGCAGGCCATCCCATCTTGGTGGAATGCGAAGAGGATTCCTATCTTGCGAGCTTCGATGTTGCTCTGCAAAAATCCTATACTGTTGTGGCGCTGAAAATGTCGACCATGACCTTGAAGCCCTTGGCCCAGCCCGGCGGCTCCCTTTATGGGATCCAGTTTACCAACCAAGGGAAAATCGTTATCTTTGGCGGCGGTGAGCCCCTTTGCGCCCCCGATGGCGCGGTAATCGGCGGCCTTGGAGTGAGCGGCGGCAGCGAAGAGCAGGATGCAGCGCTGGCGGCCTTCGGGAAAGAAGTATTTGAAAAAGGTTTATAATTTTATCTTAAAAGGAGAATATTAAAATGGCACTTGAAGCATTAGGTATGATCGAGACCCGCGGTTTGGTTGCCGCAATCGAAGCAGCAGATGCTATGGTTAAGGCTGCAAATGTTCAGTTGATCGGCACCGAGAAGATCGGCTCCGGCTTGGTAAGCGTTATGGTTCGCGGTGATGTTGGCGCTGTTAAGAGCGCAGTTGAGGCAGGCTCTGCTTCCGCTTCCCGCCTGGGCGAGCTGATCGCTACTCATGTTATTCCCCGTCCTCATGAGGATGTGGAGAAGATCCTCCCTACCATTAAATAAAACGAACGAAAACGGCGCATATCGCGAAAAAAATGCAATATCTTTCTTGCTAAATCGGATGGAGAGGGAGTTTTTCTCCTTCTCCATCTGTTTACAATAGGAAAAATCGCGCCCAAGGGCGAGATTTATTGAATTTTTTCGCTTTTTATCGAAAAGACCGCTTGGCGTATCACATACGCCTGCGGGATCCTTTCGATGAAATCTGCACCATTTTTGGTCCGTTTTCATCCCCTGCTAAACCAAGAAATCTGAGAAAGGAATTTGGTGCGATGATCGTCGGCAAGGTGGTGGGCAATATTGTTTCCACCCGCAAAAATGAAAAACTCATCGGTTGCAAGCTGATGGTCATAGAGCCCCTCTCCGGCATGGAGAGCGCCCCCGGCAGAATGATTGCCGCCGATAATGTTGGCGCCGGCATCGGCGAAATGGTATTGGTGGCTACGGGGAGCGCCGCAAGAATCGGAATCGATAAAGAAAGCGCTCCCATCGATGCGGCCATCGTTGGCATTGTGGATAGCGGCACCGGCCTTTCGGGAGAATTTTAAAAATCATAAACGAAAAATCAAAAGAGCGATTTTGAAAAAATCGCTCTTTTTTCTTTACATTTAAAAATTTGCATGCTATAATAGTTTTGAGCCAAATTTATATTTTTATAATATTTATATTAATTTTATCCAAAGAAGGTGCATATTATGGAAAGATTGATGTTGAAGGAAATCTATGATTTTGAGATCCTCTCCTGCGGGAAGGGGTTCGGTTCCAAGGAGCGCCCCGCCCTTATCGCCGCTTTGAGCGGCACCATTCAGGCTGTTGCAGGAAAAGAGATTTTCGCCCTTAATTCAGAGGAAGCGCTCCTGATCCCGCCTCATACATTTTTTGCTGTGGTGGAGCCGAAAAAAGAAGCTTCCTTCCTTTCTCTCTCCTTTGAAGCAGAAGGTTTTTCCTTGGAAGAGGCTGCCCTGCACCATGTTTCTTCTCAACTGATCGAAAGCATTGCTCGCCCCCTTCAGAAAGCAGAGCGCTATCCTCTTTTAGAATTGCTTTTGCTCCGCTCCGCTCGGGAAGATGCTATTGCCCCTTTAAAAAGAAGCGGCAGTCCGGCGCTCTTTTTCGAGGCTGTCGGGCGCATGGAGCAAAATCTTTTAAATGCGCCTTCTGTTGAAACCCTTGCGGAAGAGCTGGGCATCAGCCTCTCTAAACTTAAGCGCATCTTTGCGCGCTTCTCCGGCATGGGCGCCCATGAATATCTTACCGATCGGCGGATCGCTTTGGCAAAGCAATACTTGAGGGAAGGGCGCTCTGTTACCGAAACCGCCGCCCTTTGCGGCTTTGCCAATCAAGCCTATTTTTCCGCCGCCTTTAAGAAAATGGTTGGCTGCTCTCCGAAGGAATATCTGCCCAAGCCCGCCCCCGAAAGTACCCCGCGGCCAAGAGCAAAAAAGCCCGCAGCCCCAAAAAGAAAAACCGATATGCCCAGTTATCTGCTATGACCATTTTTTAAACTTTTACCCCATATCTATAAGCACTTATACATTTTTAGACCGAAATGTTATAAATATAAATATTTATAACATCAGAGAAACCAGCATATAATATTTTATAATCTGTTTTGGGCGGTGCAAAACAGATATAAATATAAATATAAATATAAATATTTATATTCCGATATAAGATAAAGCCTCCTGCATTTCTTGAGAATGCAGGAGGCTTTCATTATTATTTAATAGGAAATGGAGGAGATGAAATTCTCATAGGCATCATCGAAGGCTTCATAAGGCGAAGGGTTTCCTCCATTGGTGCTTTTGCATTGGTTATCGGAATATTCCATGCCAATAGCAAAAAGCTCGCCCACCGAGAGATCCACTCCCGCCTCTTGCGCCAATGCGCAAAACGCAACCAGCGGCTCCGCTTGGTCTTTGGTGGAAAGCAGCTTCTGCCGGAGAGAGGGAGCGGCCTTTGCCTTTAGCGTTAGTTGATCCAGCTTTTGAAAAGTGTTCATTTCGTATCTTCCTTTCAAAAAACAAAGGCGCCCTCAAAGCGCCCAACACATTTATTATAGCAGACAAAAAGCTTCTTCGTCAATCCCCCAAATATAATTTCTCCCCATTGCCTAAAATCCGCCAAAATATTTTATAAAATCTGCGAATAGACATCGACCAAAAAATATGCTATTCTATAGTCAAGAAAAGGAGATAATCAAAAGGCTCATAAAAATAGGTTGCTCGCTTTAAAGCCATACCGTAGTATGGAAATCCAAATGAATGATATTTGATATAGATTTTTAGAAAGCAATGTTCACAGCCGCAACCGAAAAGACGGAAGATGAGCCTGATCTAAAAACTAAAGAAAGAGAGGTAATCATTTTGGAACCTGCAAGCTCAATGAAATAACCCTTGATCGAAGGCATGACGAGAAAGTGCTTAGATCAAGGGTTATTTCTTTTTTGGGTCAGGGAGCAGGAAAGCGGCACAGACCGCAGGAAAAAAGGATAATATTTTAATTTTTGATTTCTTTCTCCTTTTATAATAATTACTTTCCTGCAAAGCCATTCTTCCCTTCTTGAGGTTTTATCGGAAGCCTTCTGCATTTTGCAGAAGGCTATTTTAATTTTCCTGCTCTCCGCCGATCCGCTCTCTACCGTACCAATGTACGCCGACGAGAACGAATCGACGAACTCTGCACCCCTTTCCTGCTCCCTGACAGCCTCTACCAATCATAGGCACAGACCGCAGGAAAAAAGGATAATATTTTAATTTTTGATTTCTTTCTCCTTTTATAATAATTACTTTCCCGCAAAGCCATTCTTCCCTTCTTGAGGTTTTATCGGAAGCCTTCTGCATTTTGCAGAAGGCTATTTTAATTTTCCTGCTCTCCGCCGATCCGCTCTCTACCGTACCAATGTACGCCGACGAGAACGGATCGACGAACTCTGCACCCCTTTCCTGCTCCCTGACAGCCTCTACCAATCATAGGAACAGACCGCAGGAAAAAAAGGATAATATTTTAATTTTTGATTTCTTTCTCCTTTTATAATAATTACTTTCCTGTAAATCCATTCTTCCCTTCTTGAGGTTTTGTTGAAAGAAAGGCTGGAATTCATTACAAATTGTTTATTTTTGTTATGATATAACTCCTCGTATCAAAAAAGCATCGGATTTTTTAAATCCGATGCTTTTTATTATGCTCTATAGCCGAGCTTTTTTAGGATTTCCACTGCCTTTGCAGGATCATCGCTTGTAAACATTTTGCAGCCCATATCGATTGCTTTTTGATACATTTCTTCTGTATCGGGCACCAAAATGCAGGTTTGCATCCCCTTAAGGGCGGCATAATCATAATCCTCTCGGAAGCCTGCAGGGTGGTCCTCATCTTTATTCCAGATCACAGCCCAATCAGAAAAATCGGGCAAGGGTTTGGAAGCAAAATCCTTGGGGCGCTTATAATGGGGATACGAATGGATCATAAATCTTCCCGGCCAGCGGTCTGCGATATATTCCAGCACCCGCTCGGAAAAGGAATTCATAATGCTTCGATCCACCATATTATATTTTTCCAGAAGTTCCACCAACAGATCCACGGTTTTAAAAGGGCGCTCTTCCCCATGGTCCATGGGCCATTCCTTGAGTTCCCAATTCACAACCACATTGGTTTTGCTGATATATTCCAAAAATTCCTCAACAGTTGGCACCTTTGCCCCGCGAAATTGCTCCCCTTTCCAAAAGCCCGCATCCAAGGCGCGAATCTCTTTCAGCGCCATCTCATCAACAAAGCCTTCCCCATTGGTAGTGCGCAAAACATCTCGGTCATGAATCAGGATCAGATGATCATCTTTGGTGCGGCGGACATCGGTTTCAATGGCATCAACCCCCAGTTTCACTGCCGCCCGAAAGGCTTCCATGGTATTTTCGGGGAAATTTGCCCGATCCCCTCGGTGGCACCCAAGCAGGATGCCGGAAGCGCGCATCAAAGGATTATTGCTCCGGATTTTAGCGGCCATAGCCAACCTCCGGATTTACAAAAAAGCGGGGCTTCTCGCCCTTCAAATAGCGGGCATAATCCGTTACCAGCATTTCGGGGCTATCGCTATAGGCATTCAAAGTATCACCGCCCCGATGAGTGGTAAGGATCACATTATCCATCTTCAAGAAGGGATAGTCCTCCGGCAGGGGCTCCACAGGATGCACCTCCAAAGCCGCACCCATCAGCTTCTTCTCCTGCAGCATTTCAGCCAACGCATCATAATCCACCATATGAGCGCGAGCGGTATTGATAAAGAAGGAAGAGGGCTTCATCAGGTTGAGCATTTCTTTGCTCAAGATAATATTTTCGTTTCTTGCATGAAGGGTAACCACATCGCTCTCCTTCATCAAGGTGGGCAGATCCACCTGCTCAATGGGCAGGCGACGGAGCATCTCATCATCGGGATCATACTTAATATCGTTGACCAAGATGCGGCAGCCGAATACATTCAGCTTTTCGGCCACAATATGGCCGATATTCCCAAAGCCCACAATACCAACCGTTTTGCCCCTGAGCTCCCAAATGTTACCGGTATTGATAAAATTCTCTCTCCACTCGCCGGCTTTAAGGCCCATATGGGAGGGCACCACATTGCGAGTAAGGGTAACCATCAGGCCCACTGCCAATTCGGAAACACCATTGGCATTATGAGCAGGGTTATTCAGAATCGGAATATTCCGCTCGGTCGCGGCTTCCACAGCAATATTTTCCAATCCCCCGCGATTGCAAAGGATGGCGCGAAGCTTCTTTGCCCTTGCGATGAGGGAAGCGGGAATGGGGCAGATATGCGTCATAATAATATCCGCATCCTCCACAAGCTCGTAAAGCTCTTCGGGAATGGGATAAGCATCAGGCCCTTTCCGCTCGATCTTATGGAAGATATCCCGCATGATAAACCGATCCTCAAACCCGAAAAATACGGTTTTGAGCTCATATTCGGGATACTTTGCAAAGCAAGCCTCATAATGCTCGGTTCTGACAAAATGATCGCTGATGGCTACAATTTTCATAGTTTTAATCTCCTTTTATATCAATTTTTAAATCTCGATAATATTTGTCCGAGGGATAACACCGCTCCCCCGTTTGTCAACGGTTTTTCAAATTTTCCAGCACTTTTCCTGCCGCCGCATAAACATAGGCGGCAAAGCCATGGTCATGGCTGCCCTTATTCCATTCCCGATATTCCCAAAGGGTTTGGGTTTGGGCGCTCATATGGCCAAAGAAGCCCTCGATATCCGAAAGAAGCTGCTCATGAGCGCCCATCTTTAAAAGGGCATCCATGCGAAGATAAGCCCCGATAAAAGCATTCACGGGGAAGATCTCCGGTCGCGTATCCTCCCTTCGCTCCGGATGGAATACTTCCAAAATCAATTTCTTTAAGGGCGCATATTTTTTGCTTTCCATATCGATTCCCCCAAAAAGCACCGCATAATATTGGCAGGCCTCGGAGGCATCCTCCATCAGGATCCGCTCGCCCTCTGCATTTCGTATAGAATGATCGAAAAAATACTCTCCGTTGAAGGATTGCCCGATGGCTACCTTACGAATTTCGGCCGCTTCCTTGCGGCAAGATGCATCGCCATAGAGATGATCGATGGCATCCAAAACTGCCGCATAGAGGAAATTAGTGGGATAATTCACATTGCGCACCCAATCATTTGCTTTGCTCCATTCCACAAAATTCCAAGAGGGAAGATCCTCCAGCAGTCCGTCTTCATTTTTATACCGCCGATAAAAATCCAAAAGCCCATAAATCGAGGGGCGGAAGGCTTCCTTCATCTCCTCATGGCCCCGAAGCAGAAGATATTCCTCCGCCTCCAGGATATACCACATGGTCCATTGAGGAATAAAAACAACCTCTCCTGCTTCAGGCCCTTCCGGCGGAAAGATCCCACTTGGAATAAAGGGCTCCGCCGGCTGCTCATCGGAAGGGTAGCAATCAGGAAGGGTGCCGGGCAAAAAAGCGCCCTCATTTTTAAAGAGGCGATAATTTTCCAAGAAAGCATCTTCCACCGCTGTTTGACCGGTCATGGCGTATTCCGCCCGCGCAGTAAAATAAGAATCGCAAAGCCAGCCGGCGCGCTCTCTGGAGGGGCAATCGGTATAAAGATCCACTGCATTATGGGCAAAGGTGCGCACCGCCGCATGGCAGATCTCCTGCAGCTTTTCGCTTCCGCTTTCGGGAAGGGAAACCCCTCTTGCATCAAACATATAAGTTTTGCAACCCGCCTTCCGAAGGCGCAGGCTCCCCTTCTTTACCATCAAAATGGCATAGCGCATGGTATAGGGCTCAAAGGTCATAAATTCCCGCCGATCCCCTTTAATGGTATTTACTTCCACAACATGGTGGCCGCTCATGCTCCCAAAGCCAAATTCTTCGCCCTCAAAAAGCTCGCTGAAGGCGATAACCAGAGTGGAATCCGCCAAGCTTTCAAAAGCCGCTTTAAAGAAGCCGGCCTCGATCCTGCCAAAATCAAATAGAGCAAATTCCCCTTCCTGAAGGATCAGGGGCAGAGAGGCCTTTCTTTCGGTGATCTCCTGCTTTTGCCGCCAAACCCAGCGAAAGGGCGGATCGGAAATTTCTTCTTCCTCATAGATCCCCCACTCTTTCGGCACCTTTTTCCAAGAATAGCGCAGGGTGCGATAGGGGCGGCTCTCATCAAAAGAGAAATCCCCTCGCCAAGCCGCCTCCTTCAGATCAATATCCTCATAAAGAGGGGCGGGCGCGCGGCGGGGCAAAAGCTTTGGCCGCTCCTCCAAAATTTCAAGCGCCGCAGGATTTTCCAAGAGCGCGGGGGCTTTATCATAATCCCAAATTTCGGTAAAATGCCGCTGAATGGAATATCGCTCGGCTTTTTGGCGGCGGCTTCTTGGATAAAAGCCCTCAAAATCTCTGCCGGAAAAGAGCAAAACCTCTTCCCCTTTGCAAACTTCGGCCATCAATAGGGAAGGCTGCCGCACAGTGCTAAGGCTCCTGCAATAATAGCCGCAAGCCTCAATCAAAAGAGTGCCGCCCATCGGCCCAAGAGGCAAAATATCTTCCCGCAGATAGCCCTTTGCAGTGCGGGCGGGGCCAAAGGCAATAAATTGATGATTCAGATAAACGCGATAAAAGGCAGAAGAAGCAAGGCGCAGGAAAAGCCCTTCCCCTGCCGGAATTTCCGCTTTAAAAACCGCATGGCAATTCATCCGGCGGCTTTTTTCTTTTAACCAAATCGGTTGCGCTTTTTTCATAGGTATTCAAGCCCTTTCTATGGGTTTTTTCGTTTTGGATTGAATTCTTCCGATCCATTGCTCCACCTGCTCCCTTTGAGGGTTTTGAACCGTCATCAGGGAATAGGGCCGCCCAAGGCGGCGGTATTTATCGGCCCCGAAAGAATGATAAGGCTCGATCTGCACCTTTTGAATTCCTTCAAATTTTTCTGCCAAAGCGGCGATAGCCTCGAAATGGTCCTCCCGATCATTGAAATCCGGAATAATGGGGCAGCGAAGGATCATTTTCTTTTGAAGCCGATTCAAGAGGGCTAAATTTTGAAGGATCTTTGCGTTATCCACGCCGGTATATTCCTTATGGCGGGCAGGATCGCTTTCCTTATAATCATAAAGATAAAGATCCGCAAATTCAGCGCTTCTCCGCATTACCTGCTCCTCGGCCATGCCGCAGGTCTCAAGGGCAACAGAAAATCCCCTTTCCTTTGCCCGCTCCATCAGCGCCAAGGCAAAATCCGGCTGAAAAAGAGGCTCGCCGCCGGAAAGGGTGATCCCCCCGCCGGAATTTTCATAAAAAAGGCGATCCTTTTCCGCAATTTCCAAAATCTCTTCAATGGTATATTCCTTGCCGCAGGGCTCCGCCCCTTCCCCCTTTGGCTTTTGCATCTGCTCCATAAAGGGGCGCTGGGATTCAGGGTTATGGCACCAAAGGCAGCGCAAAGGGCAACCCTTAAAAAAGATGGTGGTGCGAATACCGGGGCCATCTTTGGTGCAAAATCTTTGAATATCGAAAATCGTTGCAAGCATCATCAAACCCTCAATAGGCAGTCCGCGCAAGGACTGCTTCCTGCTGCCATAAAGGCAGGCTGATAAAATATTCCGAAAAGCCATAAAGGCGAACAGTCAGCGCCGGATATTTTTCCGGATGCTTCATGGCATCAAGAAGGGTTTCCCGATCCAAAACCGAGATGCCGATATGAAGGCCGCCCTTTTGAAAATAGGTTTCGACCAACGCTTTTAAAATTTCGGGTTCCACCTTGGAAGAGAAGGTTAGATTCAGCCCCCCTGCAGCAGTTTTGCCAAAGGGAATTTTGGCAAGGCTATTGAGCAGGGCGGTTATTCCATTCTTATCGGCACCATAGGTGGGCGATTGGTTTTCGGAAACTGCAACCCCTGCCCGCTTTCCATTGGGCGTGGCAGGAGTCTCATTCGCCCATTCATTTTCTCTTTGCAAAGAATAGAAAGAGGGAAGAAGAATCTCATTTTCTTGATGCTCTGCCGCCTCTACCGCCTCGATCAGAAGCTCTGCCATCTCGGCGGTATAAGCGTCGATTTCGGTATCGTTGCCGAATTTATCCATTGCCCCGATCTTTTCCAAAAGAGCCTCTTCGCCCTCAAAATCCCTCTTTACCGCGCCGATAAAGGCATCATAATCCATGCCCCCTTTGAATACAAAGGTATCCAGCGCGGCCAAGGAATCCCCAAGGGTGGCAAGGCCGGTAAGGAAGATGTTTTTTGCCCGATAATCAAGGGCCATCGGCGGGTAATCGCATTTTTCATTGCAACTACCCAGCAGCAGGCAATCCAGCAGATAAACGCATCTTGCCCAATCATAATCAGGCTCGCGGGTGGCTAAAATATCGGCCTCTGCCGCCGCGGTGATGGCCTTAGCATAAGCATCAAGAAGCTGCTCCTTGCTCTCGAATTTATTTTCAAAAAGCACCTTGCAAAAGATCTGCACGCAAGGAAGATAAAATTCCTCGCGGCAGGAATGCTTATAAATATCGGCGGTGCAGCAGGCGGTGAAGGCGGGGCGATCAGAGATCTCGGCGGGAAGCCCCTTATTTCTTAAAAAGCTTTTCAAGAGATCGCTGTTATAAACCTGCAGTTTATCGGTCATCTTGGCCATGGTTTCGAAAACCAATGCTTTAAAGGCGGGATTTGATTCTTTGGATAGCAAAACTGTGATCTCCGGCTGGGCCATACAGTTGATGGCCGCCGCCTTTAAAATGCACGCGGAAAGCGCATTGGCTCTTCCCCCATCCAAAAGCACATATTGCTTGGAGGCTTGGCAGAGCACCGGCTTTTGCTTATAATTATGGGTGGCGCGACCGCAGATCTCATTGGCCTTCAATAAAAACCCTGCTAAAAGTTCCTCGATCTCCTTATCGCTTGCTCCCCGCTCCTTTTCCTTAAGATAAAAAGGATAGAGATATTCATCCATATAGCCAAACCCATAATCCCGATAGCCCACATAGCAGCCGGAGATCATATGCACAAGCCATACACTCTGCAGGGCAGAATATAAATCATAGGCCGGCTCATAGGGCACCCGCAAAAGAGCCTGATAGGCCCGCTCATTGCCCGCTTCCTTGGCGGCAAGAGCATAGCGGAGCGCAAACTGATGAATGGCATCCACGCAAATGGTGGCATTTTCGGCATAATGATAGGCCTTGGCGGAGCGGATCTTGGAGGCTTGCTCCTTGATCTCCATCAGAACCCCATGATAGCCCTGCTTTAAAAGCTTTTCATAATCGGGCGTTAGATGCCCTTTGGCCAAAAGAAGGCGGCTCGGCGCTTTCATCCCCTCATCGGGCAGCGCTTCCACTACGCGGCCAACAAAGATATCTTTTTTATCAACAGGGGTTGAAACCGCCTTCAAAAGCCGCGCAAAAAGCTTGGGATAATAATCGGAAGGCTTTTCCTCATTGGGATCGATCCCCTGAAGGAGGCGCTCCTTTTCGATAAAGCAATGGTCGTTGCTCTGAGCAAATACCATCTCTTTTAACCCTTGAAGCTTTTCCATGGTTTTCATCTTTTAAACCACCTTTCTTTTAATATCATCATTTCTTGGGAGTTGACAAGCCCTGCCGGAAATGATATCCTAAATATACCATTTTAATTTTTAAGGATATTGCCATGAACCGAAATCTATATACAAAAATTGCCTATTGGTATTATGTTTTGGGCCTCACTCAGGATGAGATCGCCCGCCGCCTCGGCTATACCCGCCAAAAGGTAAACCAAATAATCAATGGCCTGAAGGAGCAGGATATTGTGCATATCACTGTGCGGGGCTTTGAGGAAGAAAATGCCGCTCTGGAATGCGCCCTCGAAGAAAAATTCGGGCTGAAGGAATGCATTGTTGCCGCCGATTACGGGGAGCCGGAAACCGCCATCTATAAAGTGGCGCTGATGGCTGCTCAATATTTAGAGAGCACCATTCGCAACGGCGATACCATCGGAATTTCTTGGGGCCGCACCCTTTCCATGACCATCGATCAGCTTCAATTTTCCCATAAAGCCGATTGCAGGGTGGTTTCTCTTCTGGGCGCGCTCAATATGGCTCAGAAGATCAGCAAATCCGATGAGCTTGCCCGCAATTTTGCCAATAAATTGGATTGCCCGAGTGTGATGCTATATGCGCCCCTCATTGTGGACCATGCAGAAACCAAAAAATGGCTGATGGAAGAGCGCCATATCAAGCAATCTTTCGATTTTATGAAGCAATGCGACCTTGCGATCCTCGGCATCGGCACCCTCACCGCCGAAACTTCTATTTACGGAAGAGAAGTGCTCTCCAAGGAAGAATTGCCGGAAGGGTTTGTTTGCGATATTGCCACCAACCTGATCCGAGCCGATGGCAGTTTCGATGCCAACCCTCTGCAGGATCGGCTCCTTGCCGCCGATATGGAGCTTTTAAAATCCATTCCCAATACCATAGCAGTTGCAGCAGGGGCTCATAAGGCGGCCGCTATCAGCGGCGCTTTGCGAAGCGGCTGCATCAATACCCTGATCATCGACGAAACCACCGCAAAATTGCTTGCTGAATAACGAGCAAAAGGCCCCGCAGGGGCCTTTTTTATTTCTTTTCGTAGAGGAATTTTTCGTTAAGATCCAGATTGCATTCCTTTGCAAATTTGCGGAAATTTTCCGGCATAATGGTCTGCACTTTGCCGCCCATGGAAAGCACCTTGACCAAAATCTCTGCCGCTTTTTCAACCGTATGCATCAGGCCGAAGGTTTCATCAAAGGTTTCCCCCGCGGCAAACATTCCGTGATGGGCCCAGATGGCCACATCGTACTTCTTCATTAGTTCAGAAGTGGCGGCGCCGATCTCCCTGCCGCCGGGCACCATCCATTCCACAACGCCGATCCCCTGCGGATAAACATAGCAGCATTCATTGATCATCTCCCAAAGCTCGCGGGTAAATACCTCATCCCGCAGGGGCAATACAAAGGTGAGGGCGATAATATTGGCAGGATGGGCATGATAAACCACCCGATAGCGCCCCTCGGTTCCCATCTTCTTTACCGCATGGTTCATCAGATGAGAGGGGAGCTCGGAAGTGGGTTTTCCCCCATTTATAAGCCCCCAAACAATGCGATAATTCTCGCCCCTATCGTCTATTTCAATCATGCAAAGGGTATCTTCCGGCTTCACTGCGCAGTTGCGGAAGAATTTGCCGCTTCCGGTAACAAGGAAATATTCCCCTGCCACAAACGGAACCTCTGCCCCGATGGGTTGCCACTCTCTCGGCTCCAAAAAGGCCTTCACCTCTTCAACCTCTTCCGGCCGCACCCGATAGGAAAGGTTGCCGCCATTGCGCTCATGCCAGCCCTGCTCCCAACCATCATTCCCCATGCGGATAAAGCCTTTTACAAATTCAGCATTTAAAAAACCCATCTTCGCCTCCTCCAACCGCAAAAGCCTTGGCCTTTCACGTCTTTTTACATTTGTAATGATTATTTACATTTGTATTAAGTATACCACTTCCTTTTCCAAAAGTCAACCTCTTTTCAACGAAAAAGCTCCCCGCCGAATCTCTTCGGCGGGGAGCGCGCTTTTTATTCTATTTTCCTGAAGTTTATGCAAGGGTAGAACTCTTGCCGATCACATAGCGAAGGATCTTAATAGCGTCAGCAGTGGTAAGAGGATCTTCCGAATCATCTTTTACCACATTGCCTGCCTCCACATTGACCAGCGAGGGATCAACAGACCCGCTGATCACCCGAAGAACCAATACGGCATCGGCAATCGTTACCTTGCCATCTTCATTCAGGTCGCCCGCGCCTTCCTCGGCCTCTTCACCGGAGCCGATATTCAAGGAGATGATCTTTCCATCCTCCTGCAGATCAACCTTCCAGCGAATAATTCCTCTGCCGGTGCTGATATCTGCAGTAATGCTCCAGATGCCATCGGCATAGGTTACCTGACCGGGGCGGCATTTATTGGTTTCTCCTCCGCCGCTGGCAGGTAAGAGATGGCGATAGGTATCGGTTTCGGCCTCGTAGTTTTCCGCAAGAGTCAGATCGATCTGCTCCAAAGCGAAATGCTTCTCAACCGCTTCCTTCAGAATATCGCCCTTAACAACTGCCATATAGAGGCCGCTTTCGGGATCATCTTCCCAAGTTACGCGGGATCGATCTTCCCAAAGACCATCAAAAATCCCTGCAGCATTCAAAATGCCATCGATATTTTCGGCATGAAGCGTACCATTGAAAGAAAAATCATCAAGGCCAAACTCCCAAAAAGCATAGCTTTTTTCTGTGTTGAGAAAATCAGCAGCCTCATACCAATCGGTGGAAGGGAGCGCGTTGCTTTTCACCAGCGCCCCGCTTTCATCATAAAGCCCGATGGTAAAGGAGCCCTCTTCTGCCAGAACCTCTGCAAGGAAATGCCCCTTATCGGTATAGATGCAGCGATTCGGCTCATAACTGATATTCAGCGGCAGATCCAGAAGCTTCATGGTATAACCTGTTTGATCGGAATTGGTGATGCCGATGGTAATGGAGCGATCTGCATTTTGGGTAAGGGTGATGCTCTCAACAAGGTTTTCGCAAACAGTTACCGGAATTTGGCAGGTTTTGCCAAAGATCGTTACCTCTTCTACCTGCTGCCCCGCCTCGCTGAAGAGCCCCTCATCGAAATAAAGGCAATCGGTGCGATCAATTTTCTTCGCAGTAAAATCGCGGCGATAAACATCAGTATAGGAATCCTTAAAGGTAATATCCTCATGGGAGCCATCGGCATAGTGAATGCGGATCACCGCGCCCTTCAGGTCGATAAACTCATTGGTCAGATAGGTTGTTTTATCGGGAGCCTTAAAGAGCTCCAGCTCATCAATGGGATTTTCCTCAACCCGCACCTCATAGGAAGAAAGGTTCCCCAGCAGATAGGCGCTGACCGTATAGGTATTACCGGGAGTCCAACGCTCTTCTTCTTGCAGCTGCCAAAGATTGGATTCGGGATAATACACTTTATCTTCATAGCGAATGCCATCTTGATCAATCTCGGCAGGAAGATCGCCCTCCAGCAGCGCTTCCTCCAATTCGGGATAGGCATAATACTCATCATATTCATCATAGGAATAGGAATCGATATCCTTATATACAACGAGATCCTTATAGGTCACGCTCTTAACGGGGCTTGGCGCGATGGTAACCTCAAAGGTGTCGCTGACGCCCAAAAGGGTTGCGGTAGCGGTATAGGTGCCGCCGGCTACCCAATGCTCTTCCTCCTGACCGGATTCATCAACGGAGATATAGCAAGCCTGATCCCCGATCTCGATGAAGCTGCGCACGGTTTGGGCAGGTTGACCTTTGAGGGTAACAGTAGCTTCAACCCCGTTCACCCAATAGTAAAAATAACTATCCTCTCCGTCAAAAATGAATTCTCCGTTGCTGCCCTCCATCAGGGTAATATTCTGCACATCCAAGCTCTCGACGGGGCACTCCACGATCTCAACGATAAATTCGGCAGTAAAGCCTAAAATCTCGATGGTTACCGTATGCTCCCCAACGCCCCATGGATTTTCATGGGATTGATCATCCTCCACATAAGGCCATACTCCCAGCAGCTCTTCAATATCATAGCGGTTGCCGGTATGGCTGGGGCCATCTTTCAGCTTAACGGTGATTTTGGTGGGTTCATAGTAGTATTCCATCCAAGGATCATCTTCAACATAGTTATCATTCTCATCCCAATAGCCGCTCCATTGGCCGCTATTTTCCTGAAGAACGATCTTTTCAACGGTAATGCTCTCGATGGGATTTTCAACCACCCTGACAGTATACTCGGCGCTGACAGTTGCAATGGTAATGGTAGCGGTATGCTCCCCGATCCCCCATTGATTATCATGGGATTGATCGGAACTATAGAACACATCGAACCCAAGCTCTTCGCCGATTTCATAGATATCGCCGGTGATAGGGGTGCGGCCATCCTTAAAGGTAATGGTGATTTCTTCGGGCTCAATGCTATAGGAAACCCATTCAAAATCAACCCAATTATCCTCCTCATCCCAATAGCCGGTTTCCAAAGATCCTGTGCCTTCGATCACTTCAACAGGCGCCACCTCGATGCCGGCAATGGGAGTTTCAATAATGGTGATCGTATACTCGGCGGTTACTCCTGCTACGCTGATTGTTGCAGTATGCTCCCCAAGCCCCCATGGATTCTCATAGGACTGATCTGATTCAACAGAAGGCCAGAAGCCGGTTTGCTCCTCGATCTCATCTCGCGTGCCGGTATAGGTGGGGCCACTTTTCATCTTAACGGTGATTTCGGAAGGGGCGACATCATATTTCATCCATTCCACATCGATATAATCATCGTTTTCATCCCAATAGCCGTCCCCAATAAGCTCGCCGGTGCCTTGGACCAGCTCGAAATCCTCAACCCGAACGCTCTCAACAGGGCTTTCCACCATTTTAACGGTATATTCCGCTGTGGCGCCCATAAAGGAGATGGTAGCGGTATGCTCCCCCAGCTCCCATTGATTATTATAATTCTGATCGGAATGGAACCGAGGGGTATAACCGGTGGCCTCCTCAAGATCATATTGATCACCGGTGATAGAGGGGCGGCCATCACTAAAATGAACGGTGATCTTTTGGGGCTCGATATCGTATTCCATCCAGGAAACGCCCTCAACCCAGTTATCATCTTCATCCCAATAGCCGTCCTGCTTCCAGCCGGCGCCTTCGATTACCTCAACGGTCTCCACTTCGATGCTCTCAACAGGGCTTTCGATGATCTCAACCGTATAGGTGGCGCAAACGCCTGCAATGGTAATGGTAGCCTCATGGGTGCCAAGGCCCCAGGGGGTTTCCCCGCTTTGGTCGGAATCGTAATAGATCTCGAATTCCAGCGCCATCGCCACCTCTTCAGGGGTTCCCGAAACGGGATCCCCTTCTTTGAGATTAACTGTAATATGCTGAGGGGTAACGCTGTATTCCATCCAAGGGGTATCTACCCAATCGAATTCGCCCCAATAGCCATCTTTTTCTTCGCCGCTGCCGAGAACCACACTTAAGGGATCAACCTCGATGCTCTCGATTGGGCTTTCCACGATTTCAACATTATAGGTAGCGCTGACGCCTGCAATCTCGATCACCGCCTCATGAGAGCCCGTTCCCCATTGATTATGGTAGGACTGATCGGATTGATAGGTAATTCCATAGCCGGTTTCTTCCTCAACCCAATAAGGATGCCCGCTTATATCCTCTCTGCCGTCATTAAAGCAAACAGTGATCATCTGCGGCAAGACATCATATCTCATCCAAGAGCCAACATAGGCTCCCTGTTCTTCGTCATAATAATCCTCAAGATTGCCTGTATTCTCGATGATCTCTAAATCCTCTGCCACAATGCTTTCAATGGGATTTTCGATCACTCGGACTGTATATTCGGCGGTAACGCCGCCGATAGAAATGGTCGCGGTATGGTCTCCGATGCCCCATTGGTTCTCATAAGACTGATCCGAGGTAAAGCTTATTGAAAAGCCGGTCTGCTCCATTATTTCATAAGGATAGCCCGAAATCGGAGGAACATCATCTTTAAAGTTTATGGTAATATATATAGGATCGACCTGATATTCCAGCCAGGCATTCTCGATATATTGCTCGCTCTCTTCATCATAATAGCCCCGTTGCTCTCCGTCATTTTCGATCACAACCACATCTTCAACCGCAATGCTTTCAATGGGGCTATCCACCACTTCAACGGTATATTCGGCGGTAACTCCTGCAATGGTGATCTTGGCAGTATGCTCCCCGATATCCCATTGATTTTCATGAGACTGATCCGATTCATAGTGAACAAAAAAACCGGTCTGCTCCTCGATCTCACTCGCTGTGCCCGAAACCGAAGGAGTTTCATCCTTGAAATTTACAGTGATATTTTCGGGATCGATGCTATATTCCATCCAACTGTTTTCAATATAATTTTCATTCTCATCCCAATGCCCCTGCATAGAGCCGGTGCCTTTGATGATCTCGATCGGATCCACCACAATGCTTTCAACAGGGCTTTCCAATACCCGAATCGTATATTCAAAGGTGGCGCCCATCAGGGTAACGGTAGCGGTATGTTCGCCGGCGCCCCATTGGTTCTCATAGGACTGATCCGATTGCAGATCGGGCCATTCGCCCAGCGCTTCGCCGATCTCATCAAAGGTGCCGATAACGGGCTCGGCATTCTTGAGGTTTACCGTAATGGTTTCGGGATAGATACTATATTCCATCCAACTGTTTTCAATATAATTATCATTCTCATCCCAATGCCCCTGCATGGAGCCGGTGCCTTCGATCACCTCAATATCCTCGATCACAATGCTCTCAATGGGATTTTCCAATACCCGAACCGTATATTCAAAGGTGGCGCCCATCAGGCTAACGGTGGCGGTATGTTCGCCGACACCCCATTGGTTATCATGAGCCTGATCAGAGGAAAAGGAAGGATAATCTCCGGTGGCCAGCATGATTTCGGAAGGGCTGCCGAAAAAGGAAGTATCATCCTTAAAATGAAGAGTAATACTTTCTGAATCAATGGGGTATTCCATCCAGGGCTCTTCCACCCATCCGTCTTCCCCATCATAGCCGCTATTAAGGGCGCCGCACTTCTCCATAACCTCAACAGTTTCTACTGTAATGCTCTCCAGTTCAACCGCTTTCACAAAGAAGGTATCGGTAATTCCGCAGGCGCTTGCAGTAATCTCATAGGTCTGCCCCGCCTCCCAGGGCTCTTCCTGCTGATCGCTGAAAGCAATGGGAATATCATAACCATAACCATAAGGAGTGCTCTCGTCAAAATTCATCGGATGGAGCCAAACGCTTGTATACCCATAGCCCGATGATCCGCTATCACCGATAAAGGAAAACTCTGTATAATGATTATAGATAAATTTTCCTTCGTTCTCGCTATAAAAGGCATAGCAATCCGCTATATCCATCGAAAGAAGCGGCATTTCCAACACTTCAACATTGAAGGTCTGCCCATCATTATAAGAGACGGTATAAACCTCTCCCGCTTCCCAAGGCGTAGTGCCTTGCTGATCGGAGCAGGTAATGGTTCCATAAGTGGTTTCCGTGGTGCCGTTCAGTTCGATTTGGCACTCTAAAGTGCCAAAATTATCGGTGATCGGAACCTTGATCTCATGAAACTTTCCGTCTTCCCCGCGCAAGCCTTCATAAACATATGCATCTTCGATCAGAAAGAAATAATCCTCTGCAAATGCATAGCTCGAAAAAAGAGAAAGCATCATTATAAACGCCAATGCCAATGAAAGAAACTTTTTCATGGTTTTCCCTCCAAAAATGAATTTTTGAATGCTTCAGGCCATGGAGCATCGCTGCACCCATATCTTATAATTCCACTATATCATATATTTTGCCCCTTTTCAAGGGCAGCGCAACAAAAAAGAGGTTCCCTTCGGAACCTCTTTAAATTTGTTTGGATTGATCAAATCGAGATGATTTTTTGATTTTTCGGGCAAAGGCGTATGTCGATACGCTGAGACCGAAAAAAATGTTGAAAATAATTGATATTTATTTGCGACGGTAGTATAATCAACATATACTTAAATTAAGGATGTGTATTATGAAAAAAATCGTTGCTCTTTTTTCACTCATTGTGGTATTTGTTTGCTTTATGCAGCCAATTTCCGTTTTCGCCGTAGAGGAAGCGCCCAACACTGTTATAATCGATTGTAACGCCATTGGTTCCGATGCTTACGGAAAAACACTCAAAGTTTATTTTCAAAATAATGAAACAGGCGAAATTATTGACCGAAAAATAACAACGATGGGCAATAATAAATTTACAGACATTCCCGCAGGTGAGTATACATACGTGAAATGCACTCTTTATCGAAACGAAAGTGTTGTGTTTGACCTCGCAAGAGATGTGGAAAACTTGGTTGTGTACGATGAGCAACCCTCGGTATTTATGTTTAAGATTGCAAAAAGCGCTACCGAAACCTATGAAGGTGCTATGGATGATTACAAACAAGGTATAAAAAACGACTTGATATACGTGTCATTATCAGTGGCGATAATTATACTTCTTGTTTGTTGGATTATCTTTGCAGTTAAAGGTAGAAAAGCAACCAGAATGAAATGGGTTGCTCGCTTTGTCGGACATATGCTCTTATCTACCATTTTCTTGCTTTTAGCATTGGCAATAACGAATTTAAATTCCGATTTATCATTCCTTTGGGCTATTGGCGCAGGCTTACCCTATGGTTTGGCAGGTGCATTGTTCTTTTTCCCTAAAAATACCGATAAAGGTAAAACAGCCCGGCAAGTTAACGCACATGCCAAAGCCGAGGTAACGGTAGCGCTTATTGTTGGTGCAATAATTGGCATAATTGCTCTACCCATTGTATTTATAAACGATATTATAAAGATTGTAAAAAACCCCGAATATTATTAAATCAAATAAAAAGGCAACACGGTTTTTCAGCATAACAAAAAGTTGCTAATACTTTCCTTTTGATATATACAAGAAAAAATGTGCTTTGAAAGGGGTGCAACTTATGGAAAAGCAAAAATTGGTATCGCTTGTGACCAGCGCACAAAATGGCGACAACGATGCTATGAATGAACTTTTTAACGCCTTTTATAACGATTTATATTACTTTGCTTTAAAAACAGTTAAGAACCATGAACTTGCTCTTGATATCACACAAGAGGCGTTTGTTGAAATTATAAACACACTCCGCAATTTAAAAGAACCGGCCGCTTTTGTTACTTGGGCAAAACAGATTACATATCATCAATGTACCCGTTATTTTAAGAAGAAAAAAGATGTACTCGTCGATGAAGATGAAGAAGGCAATACGATATTCGATACATTAAAAGAAAAAAATGCTGAGTTTATTCCCGATGAGGCTCTTGAGAAGGCAGATTTTAAAAAGACTATTATGGCTATTTTGGATGACCTCTCCGAAGAACAACGGTCTGCCGTTATGATGTTTTATTTTGATGAGATGTCGGTAAGACAGATTGCCGAAATACAAGGTG
Organism: Eubacteriales bacterium; assembly: GCA_045544255.1. Classification (GTDB taxonomy): domain Bacteria; phylum Bacillota; class Clostridia; order Oscillospirales; family QAKW01; genus QAKW01. The sequence goes on from JAZPYP010000040.1 coordinate 42,761, forward strand.
TATCGGAAGGCACTGTTAAGAGCAGACTTAACTATGCAAGGAAAGCAATTAAAAAGAGTGTTGAAGAGTACGAAAAGAAAAACAACATCAAGCTCCATGCTATCCCGTTCTTCCCGTTCTTCAAGTGGATTTTCGAGGGTGCTTTCGAAGGCGGTATGCCAACTGCTTCAGCAGAACTTGTCGCTGAAGGTGTTGCTACTGCAACAGGAACTCCCGTGTCTGTTATGACTACTACTGCAACCACAACTCCTACTGCAAGTGCATCAGGACTGGGGGCAAAAATTGCCGCAATGCCCATTGTAACCAAGATTATCGCCGGTTCGGTTGCTGTCCTTATCGCAATCAGTGGCATTGTTACTGCTACACTTTTATCAAAACCCGATGATAATATGATAATAGATGGCGATGAGGTTGTTTCGGATAATTTTGTTGTAGAAGTTTTCGATGACGAAGAGCCCGACATTCTAACGAATACTGCCTGTAGCTCTTGGTGTTTCTCGGAAGCGCCATATTTTGAAAATGTTGACGAACTTTTGCCGTCCGATATTTTGTGGTTTTGTTTTGGGCAACAAATAGGTATGGACATTATGTTGGACGTGATTTCTCAGGCAAATGATGTATATATGTATTCCTATCCCGTACAAAGTTTTAACAGTATTTCTGAACGATATTTTGGTCGCACTTATGATTTTTCCAATATTATAGATGAGGCCGACCCCCATTTTGGAAAAATTACCGCCACATATATTCCGCCAACAAACGGAGATGTGGCAAGAATACAATTTCTTGCCGATTGCCGTGAAGGGAGCATTGTTTTTACTAACAAGGTAAAATGTAACGACTTTAAATACATCGATGAAACAACTTATCAAGCAAATCTTGCGTGGTATGATGTTGCTTATTCAAAGCCTGCTGACCCAAATGCCGCTTGGTATCAAAGTCAAAACAACCCCGACACCTATTATGTTGCATTTAGATATGATAAAATGATTTTAAAAAAGGTAAATGGCGACTGGATCATAGCATCCTATTTGCCAAAATAAAAAATTCAAAAAAATAAAACCAAATCAAAACTCAATCCCCTTAATTAGTGTAAGGACAAAATCCTTTCCGCTGATTAGGGGGATTTTTGCATTGAAAGGAAGAAATAAATGCCTGGTGCCGTAAATAAAAAAGAGCATTTTAACCTGTGTTTCATTTTTATGGAAGATAAGGCAAATAACGTTCTAAACAAAAAAATAGCAGCGAAAATATGGAGAACGGTTTGTACTAAAACCAAAAAAGAGCACAACGGTTTATCACCGCCGCCAAACAGTTAAAAAATTTGTAAAAATTTTTAAAAAAATAAAACCAAATATAAAACTTGCTCCCCTTAATAAATGTAAAGAACACGAACCAAAAGAAACAATCGAAGGAGGTAATACTAAATGATGTTTGAAAACTCATGTTAAAGGATGTAACACATCCCAATTGTATAGTACCAAATGTTGACTAACTATATTCTCGATGTTATAATTTTTTAAAAGGAGTGTCGAATTATGGCAAAAGTTAAAAATTGCCCCTTTTGCGGTAAGGAAATCAAAGTAGGTTTTTTAGGTATTTTTGGTGGAGATGCTAAAAAAATGGAACTTGGTGATATAGCATCTATTCGCGTCTGTGAAGATTGCGAGAAAAAACATCATCAGTTTGTCGAAAATGATAACGGCAGATTTGGTGTAAAATTTAAGAACTTCATAGAAGCAAACGATAAGAATTTCGACGACAAAGTAATTGCAAATATGTTTTTGGCATATTGTGAACAAGCGCAATCCTATAAATTGAAATGCAACGATGAAAAACCGATTACCCCCGTTGGCAATTTTTATGATTATAGTGAAAACGGTTTCTTTTGGACACTTGAAGCAACTACCGGTTATGATGATCCGAAAGATTACCTCGAAGAGAATTTACTAAAGTTCAAAGAAGGCACAAGTTTGAAATCCCCCTGCGGTTTCACCAAAAACGATATTTCCTGCATTGAGTATTGTGTGCTTTACGAGTCAAATGACCGAGATGAATTCGGTGGCTCGAACAGCAAAAGATATTCCTTGGTAGGTATTAAACTAAACGACTATACACAATTGACATATAAACCTTGTTTTACAAAGGCAGTTGTTATTACCTTGTACAAAGGTCTTGTTGCAAAAGAAAAGAATGTTGAGCGAAATATTCTCACTCAAATAGAAGAATTCCGTAGCGCTATCGGTGCTAATGATATCCCGATTGTTAAGGTTAAAAACTTCAAATAATTATTATAAGGAGAGTTTCTATGAAAAAGATTATTGCAGTACTTTTAGCAATTCTTATGCTATTTTCCCTTTGTTCCTGTGGGAACAATCAAGAAGAAATAAGTTTTGATGATTTTAATACCGATTCCACAACAAATAAAACGGAAAACAATCCTTCTGTGGATGATACGCCTACAACAAAAGCATCCTTCACTTCTTTGGATACATCAGGCGAAATCTCAACCTACAACTATAAAATTATCAAAAACAATAAAACTCTTGAAGAAAATATTGCTCAGTGTCAATATGGTGCAGAAACATATTCAAAAGAATTTCCGCAAGATGCAATTATTGAGGTTACCTTGCCCGACGAAAATATGAGCGCTACAAAGCACTCACTGTCCGTTTGGGCTCTTGGAATGAAATTTGAATTTAATGCAAAAAAATTCAAAAAGCTAACGATCAATCTCCCCGAAAAAAGAGTTCAATTGGATTGTGATGACAGCGATTTAGATTTAAAAGTATGCCCAAACGATGGTTTTGGTGTTGACAATGATAAAATTCAATCAATTGAAATCACAGGAAAAGGTCAGATTGAATTCAGCACTCCCGGCGACGGAAAAACTTTCAGAGTAAAACATAGTCAAGCAATTCAAACAAGCTTCGTGATGAGAGCATTAAACGGGTATATGGATACACTTTCTTTGGATAAAGAATATGAAATTGAAATAACAGATTTTTCTTCCAGTACGTACGAATATACATACAAAAAAATCTCATAAAAAAGGAACTCCCGAGGGAGTTCCTTTTTCGTTTTGCAATTTTCCAAAAAACCTTTCAAATGGGATGAGATTTTCGGTTTTTCCGACCGAAGGCGCCGCCCACATCGTGGAGCCGAGAATAAGGAATATTGGCTTCCTTTAAATATTGAATGGGCGAAAGATCCAGCGAAAGAAAGCCGCCGACCATCGGGGGCTGACCCACCGCGTGCATCGGCTTTACCCTGCCGATGGATTTTTCAAAATCAAATTCGATTCTTGCCATATAAAATCCCTTCCTTATATTTTTGGAAAATTATATAATATTTTTTCGTCAATCAAATCGGAAACGAAACATTTTCGTAAAAAGCTTTTTTAAAAATTAAAGCCTTTCAGATCAATTTCGCAAATATCTCTTTTCCCTCGATGAAAGCTATCAAAAGAGATTTTGCTTCCGTCGCTATTGAATCTTGCATGAAGATCGCAACGGATATCAACAATATCGGGCTTGACTGTTTTGGCCCGAAGAAGAACTCCCCATCTGCCGCTTTGCAGATTTTTGACCCATAATGTTCGGTATTCCTCCCGATGGGGATAACCATCACCGATGAGATATTTCCCATTCGGCGAAAGGGAGCAATGAATATCTCCCGATAGGGCGGTAAATTCGGCGCAAAGATTTTCGCAGGTGCCATCCGCCCCATCGATATCATAAACACCGTAGTCGTGCTCTTTTGAGGGCTTACAATAGGCGATAATATGGCGATCATCCCTCCACCAATAATGGGAGACCATCGTATGCCGATAGATCATACGCATATTACCGGCAAGGTCGGAAACCACCAAGGAAGTGCCCCAATTCTGCCGCTCCTTTGGAAAATTTCGCACCAGCATTAAAAATTCATTGCCGCTTGGGTTGAAGGTAATATGATTGACCACCAATTTAGCGTCCTCTTCTCCTTTGATGGGGAAAAGCTTAGCAAACTGCCGATAGCTGATGATCTGCTTTTTGCTTCCTGAGAGAAAATCGATCAGGAAAACCCCATCCTCCCGAGGCTGGGCAACATCGAAAAAGGGATCCTTTAAATTGCAATAACCGTAGCCCGGGCGAAAATCCCAGATCCTCGAAAAATTCACCGAAAGACCGAAGCGGCCATTGCGAGAAATGCAAGCTGATGCGCCATCAAAGCAGGTGATCTCGTTATTCTGCAGATTTCTTCGCACCGTTTGGTATTCTCCCCGCGCCCGATCGAAGCAATTATAAAATACCTCTTCATTGCTTCCGCATCGAAATTGCAACAGCGCACCCTGCTGAAAATTCCAGCAATCGTTTTGAGCAAAGGGGATAAACTGCCCCTCCTTCAAAAGCCCCATCTCCAGCCAATCCCTTTCGGTATTCAGCCGATGGGTAAAGGGCAGGCGATAGGCAAGATGGGTCTTTCCATCGGCACTATAGGCAGGAAGATCATAGTAACCAAAAAAATAATCCCCTTGATTTGGCGAGAGATACTCGACCCTGCATTGACTATCAATAATCCCCTCCAACATTTTTAAACCTCCTCTTATTGAAAAAGTTCTTTTACCTCAAGCATCTTCTCAAGGCTCTTCTCCACCGAAGGCTTCCAGCTGCATTCCAGGCTCATTCTGCCATCATACCCGCACTCCTTCAAGGACTTGGCCCATTCCCGCAAGATCTTCGCATCGGCCATAGAAGGCGCGGCGCGATCGGGATCAGGGCGCGCAATATGAAGATGGACCAAATAATCCTTCGCCTCCTTCAGGATGGAAGGATCCTCCCCCACCATATACATATGGAAAAGATCCGCCACCAAGCCGATGGCAGGATGATGGAGTTTTTTGCAAAACTCCAGCCCTTCGGCAATGGTATTGATGAGATTGGTCTCCTCGTAATTTAAGGGCTCAATGGCCAGCTTCATTCCGTATTTTTGGGCGGCATCTCCGCAGATCCTTGCCACCTCCATAAATTGCGCCTCGCCGCGCGCCCTCGAAAAGCCCTCGGGAATGGAGCGTGCCTTTCCGCTGCCCAAAACAGCAAATTTCGCCCCAAGCTTTGCGGCGCGCCCCAACGCAAAATCGGCATACTCGGCAAGTGCCTCAAAATCCGCCGCCTCACCAATCAAACGCGCCGAGCCTTTTATAAAAACTGCAGTCCCTTCCAAATGTACCTTGGCTTCCTTCAGTTTTTTCTCCAATGCACTATATTCCTCTTGACTCATTGCAGCGATATGAGAGAGCACTCCCTCATAATAATCATAACCCGCCGCCTCAATCCAAGGGAAATAATCAAATTTACTGCATACTCCGAATCGCATATTACCGCCCCCTTTTCTTTCTCTCATTATAGCAAATCGATTTGCAATTTTATATTGCATATATATTAAAATAGATTGCAATTTTACTCTTTTTGGCTATAATATAATTATTAAAAATCGATAAAGGAAGATGATAAAAATGGCATGTCTTTTTAGTTTTGAAGATGGAATGCTAAAATGCCATCATAATTTGGATATGCAATTAAAGAAAACACCCCCGATGCATACCCATAATTATATCGAACTTTATTATTTCATTTCCGGAAAATGCTGCTGCTTGGTAGAGGGCACTGAATATTGGCTGCAACCAAGGGATATTTTAGTGATACGCCCGATGGAAGCCCATACTATGCGATGGTATGAAGGGATCCCATATGAGCGGATCGGCATCCAGCTTCCCTTGGAATCATTAAAGGAGATCGACCCTTCCGGAGAATTGATCAAGCCGATGATGGAGCGACCCTTAGGAACCGACAACCGCTTTACCGATGAAGATTTCGGTCATCGTTTCTGCGCCGATGCCCTGCATAGCATCGGAGAAGGCATCACCGCCGCGGGCCTGCTGGCGCGGGCGGCATTGATCCTTTCCGAAATCAATCGAACCTTCCCCGCCCGAAAAATCAGACCACGCTCCACCGACCTTGGTGTGCAGATTATCGACTTTGTGAATCAAGAACTTTATACCGCCATCAATATGGAGCGAGTATGCCGCGAATTTTATATCAGCCGCTCCCAATTATCCCGTATATTCAAGCAATATACCGGCGCATCCTTCTGGCAATATATAACAGTGAAACGCATGAATGCGGCGCACCGCCGCATTCATGCGGGAGAGCCGCCCACTCTGGTAGCAGATCAATGCGGATACTCTGAGTATTCCACCTTTTATCGAGCTTATATCAAGCATTTCGGTCATAGTCCTAAACTTTCAAAATAGACCATTTCAATCTATATTCCCAAATTACGATACTTCTCTTTTGAAAAGAATAAAAAAGGAACTCCCGAGGGAGTTCCTTTTTTAATTAATTGCAACATTCGTTAATTTCCCGCCATCCAATAAGGTTATCGACTTGCCCTCCAGATTACGGTCGACCACGTTAGAGATCGCCGAATCCTGCAGCTCACCGAAAAGCACAACCGAGTTTTTAGAAAGACTGATCACATTGGAGATGGTAATATTGCGAAGCCCATCCGCAAGAGGCTCGCCCCAATCGGCATCAACGCCCAGCAGCACCGCTCTTCTGCTATATCGGTCGGCAGGAGCGGTATTGATAATTCCATCCACCACAACGTTATAAATATGAGCGCTTGCAGGCAAAAGCCGCACCATAAAGCAAAGATAAGAGCAAGCGATCACATTGCGGATGATAATATCATGAATATCGGGATCCCGCTTGGACCAATCATTATGCATCACATGTGTGGTGCGCAAGGCGCCGCCGGGATGAGGCTTTTTATCGGCAATGGCAGTCAGAGCGACCACATCGTCGCCTGTCATCCCTGTGATATCGGAGATAACAATATGATGGCAGCCGTTGCGGATATCGATCCCATCCTGGTTTTCCATATTCATCTTCATTCCGTCGATTTCATGATACATTGTATCATCGAATTCGATTCTTTCGATCCTTCCGAAGCTGCAAGCCTCGAAGGAGAGGCCCCAGCCGTGGGCCCGAACAATTTTCAACCCCGAAACCGAAAAGTTTTTCACATTTGCCAGCAAAACACCGATTCCCCGCCAATCGCCATAGTGGGATTCATTGGGATCATTGGCATCGGTGCCGAAGGAATGATCGTGGATATCCCCGAAGGTAACCTCCTCAGGGGTTTCGGCAGCGATCCAATCCATTCGGCAAAGCTCCTCGGGCAGATGGGGGCAGGGATCCCGAAGAATCTTGCCGCCATCCCCGGTGGCGCGGGGGCGATCCGCTCCTTCTAAGATGCAAAGCCCTTCGCCGCGGATATGGATATTCTCGATGGGCGCGGGATCCTCGATCCCCAAGCCGCAGTTGGCCGAGCGGAAGAAATTATCGCGGCAGCGGTCGGATAATTTCAGCTTGCAATTTTGCAGGATCACCGTTGTGGCGGCGGGGAGCAAAATCGCCTCATCCAAAAGCCAATGCGGCTTCCCCTCCCGCGGGCCGATCACCAAGATGCCATCGGCATCTCTGCCGCTCATCGCATTTTTTAAAATTTCACTATCGTTTTTTCCTTTAAAATCAACTGCAAAAACCATTCGACTCTCCCTTTTTAGATTATTTCAAGATCGGCAACCAAAATGGCATGATCGTCCATCCAATCTTCATAAATTGCCTCTGCATTCAAGACCTTAATATTGGGAGTTACCACAATATTATCCCAAGGATAAGGAGAGCCGGGCTTTCCTTTGCTCATAATGGTAGGAAAGGGGCCGAATTTACCGCCGTTGATATTCAAAAGCCCCGCATCGGTAAACCGCTTCCAATCGGAAGGATACATATTTTTCGAATCGGGATCAAAGGCATCGGCATCATATTGCCGCTCCCCTTCGATGAGATTTTCGGGATTGAAATCTCCCAAAATAATGCAATATTCCTGCGCCTTTGCAAATTTTATAACCTCATCAATCTGAACTGCACGCCGCTCCTTGCATTTCCAATCAAAATGAACGCATACCAAGCTGATCTCTTTGCCGCCAGCCTCGATCTTGCCGCTTAAAAACCATTTATGGTTGCAAAGGATGCCTTCGGGGGCATAGCTTGTTTTCACCTCGGGGTAGTCAATAGGAGCAACATCGTAAATCTCTTGATTTGAAAGAAATGCCTTCCCGTTATAAGAACGAGTAAATACCCGCTCATAATAAGGATGAATTTGCTTATAAAGAGCATCATAGGGCAGGATCTTCTCGGGATAAAAGAAAAATTCCGAATCCTCTTGCAATCCCCAAAGATCGGCACCCGCCTTTTTGAATACCGCAAGATATTCCTCCAAAGTCTTCGGTGTTCCGCTTCCGTATTTAATCTCGTTACCGGCGCTTTCACTCGCTGTTGTAAAATCGCCGATATTAAAGGTAGCCACTCGGATCTTCTCTGCCATTCTAACGCCCCCTTTTTTCTTTGATTATATAATGAGCACTCCCGGCTGTCAATAATCGATAGGTATATAATCACCATTAAAAAAGGAACTCCCCAAGGGAGTTCCTTTTTCGTTTTGCAATTTTTCAAAACCTTTCAAATGGGATGAGATTTTCGGTTTCTCCGACCGAAGGCGTATGTCGATACGCCGAGCGGAGGAAAAGCGGAAAGGTCGCCCATTTCAAAGGTTTATTTGAGTGCTTCAGATACTGCCACAGCCACAGCTACAGTCATACCAACCATGGGGTTGTTACCTGCGCCGATCAAGCCCATCATCTCTACATGGGCAGGAACGGAAGAGGAGCCTGCAAACTGAGCATCACCATGCATACGACCCATGGTATCGGTCAGACCATAGGAAGCGGGGCCTGCTGCCATGTTATCGGGATGGAGAGTTCTGCCGGTACCGCCGCCGGAAGCAACGGAGAAATATTTCTTGCCATTCTCGATGGCCCATTTCTTATAAGTGCCGGCAACGGGATGCTGGAAGCGAGTGGGGTTGGTGGAGTTACCGGTGATGGAAACATCAACCTGCTCATGCTTCATGATAGCAACGCCTTCCAGAACATCGTTGGAACCATAGCAGCGAACCTTTGCCTTCTCGCCATCGGAATAAGCGGTTTGGTTCACAATCTTCAGCTCGCTGGTATAGAAATCATATTCGGTCTCCACATAGGTGAAGCCATTGATTCTGGAGATGATCTGAGCGGCATCCTTGCCAAGACCATTCAGGATAACCTGCAGGGGCTCTTTACGAACCTTATTCGCAGTCTTTGCAATGCCGATAGCGCCCTCTGCAGCAGCAAAGGACTCATGGCCTGCCAGGAAGCAGAAGCACTTGGTCTCCTCTTCCAGCAGCATGGAAGCAAGGTTTCCGTGGCCCAGACCAACGCTTCTGGTTTCGGCAACAGAGCCGGGGATGCAGAAAGCCTGCAGACCAACGCCGATATCTTTAGCGGCATCAGCAGCTCTCTTGCTACCGTTCTTCAGCGCGATGGCGCAGCCGAGGGTATAAGCCCAGCAAGCATTCTCAAAAGCGATGGGCTGCACGCCCTTTACGATTGCGGCAACATCGATGCCCTTTTCGAGGCAATATTCATTTGCTTCATCAAGAGTCTTGAAGCCATACTGATCCAATACAGGCTGGATCTTGCCAATTCTTCTTTCATATCCTTCAAAAGTAGCCATTGAATATTCCTCCTTCCTTATTCTTCTCTGGGATCGATATACTTAGCAGCCTCATCAAAGCGGCCATAAGTACCCACATTCTTTTCAAAAGCATCTTTGGGATCAGCGCCCTTGCGGATCATATCCATCATCTTTCCGAGATGAACAAACTGATAACCGATGCATTCATTATTGGAGTCCAGAGCAACCTTCAGGATATAGCCCTCTGCCATTTCCATATAGCGAACACCCTTTGCATTGGTGGCAAACATGGTGCCGATCTGGGAGCGCAGGCCCTTACCAAGATCTTCCAAAGAGGCGCCGATGGGCAGGCCATCCTCGGAGAAAGCGGTTTGGGTGCGGCCATAAACGAGCTGCTTGAAGATCTCTCTCATAGCCACATTGATCGCATCGCAAACAAGGTCGGTATTCAAACCTTCCAGCAAGGTCTTGCCCTGCAGGATCTCGGCTGCCATAGCAGCAGAGTGAGTCATACCGGAGCAACCAAGAGTCTCCACCAGAGCCTCTTCGATGATACCGTTCTTAACATTTAAGGTGAGCTTGCAGCAACCCTGCTGGGGAGCGCACCAACCGATACCATGAGAAAGACCGCTGATATCGCTGATTTGAGTAGCCTTTACCCATCTGCCTTCTTCGGGAATGGGGGCGGGACCATGCTTGGGGCCCTTGGCTACCACGCACATACTTTCAACTTCATGTGAGTAGTTCATGTTACATTCTCCTTCCAAAAATTCTGTTATTGATTTACAGACAGATTTATTATAATTGATTTTTCCATAACTTGCAAGAGGTTTTCCCTTATTTTTCTTGCTTTTTCGCAAATTCCAGCAGCGCCTCCCGCTCATTGGGAAGCTTCTCTTCCATCACCTCTTCAAAGAGGCGCTTTTGCATTTTGCCGATTTTTGCACCCGAGAAGCCAAGCTCCATCAGCTCTTTTCCGCCGATGGCAAGGCCCTTCAATGAAAGGCAAGCCCCTTCTTCGATCAGGGCCCTTGCCGCCGCGCGGCACCATGCCCCATCCTCTTGGCTGCATCGGCCCAAAGCCTCCTGCAAAAGAAGATGATCCTCATAAAGGGCAGGGCCGAGCCTTGCCAAAAGGCGGCGCACCATCGGGCGCGATGGGCGGGAGATCTGCTGCCCTTCTATCAAAAGCATCGCTTCATTTTTAAGAGCGTTGCTTGCCTTCAAGCTTTTCAAAAGCGCTCCCGCTTCCCTGCCCATCGGCCAAAGCCAGCCCGCAAAGCGCAGGGATTCCTTGGGCGGGAGCTTCCGAAGCACCTTGCAATCGCTTTTGAGCCAAGGCAAGATCTCTTTTAAGACCGGCTCATATTCCGCCAAAATCTCCCCTGCATGGGGCGCAACTAAAATCCCCTTCAATTCCGCCAGGATCCGCTCGGCGGCAATTTTCTTCAAGAGAGGCGCGCAGTCAAAGAGCGCCGCCTTGGTTTTTTCTTCCATGGAAAAGCCAAAGCGGGCGGCAAACCGCAGGGCCCGAAGGATCCGCAGGGCATCTTCAGAAAAGCGCTGCCGCGCCTCTCCCACGCAGCGGATCAACCCAGCCTTGAGATCTTCGCTGCCGCCAAAAGGATCCACCAATCTGCCTTTTTTATCCATAGCCATGGCATTAATGGTGAAATCGCGGCGAGAAAGATCCTCTTGCAGGGAAGAAGCGAATTTCACCCCATCGGGATGGCGATGGTCGGAATAGGTGGTTTCAATGCGATAGGTAGTGATCTCGATGGGCTCATGCTCCATGATCACCGCTACCGTGCCATGTTGCAGGCCGGTTTCAATGACCGGAAAATCAGGAAAAAGAGCCATGGTTTGCCGCGGGGTTGCATTGGTGGCAATATCAAAATCATGGGGCTCTTCTCCCCGCTGCTCATCCCGCACGCAGCCGCCCACCAAATAAGCCTCATAGCCCTCTTGCTCCATTCTCTCAAGCAGAAGAAGCACCCTTTTGGGAATCTTCACCGTCCCTCGCCTCCCTTCTTTCGTTTTTATTAGTTTATCAGTTTAGGAAACTATTGTCAATTTTTCTTGCATTTTTGCGTTTCTTCCATTATAATATGTATGTAAAAATCTACGCAGAAGAGAGGTGAATGGGATGCCCCCTTATGAAATCGAGCGAAAATATTTAATTCGTCGCCCTGATCTTTTGAATCTTTCTGCCCTTTGCCGCGTGCAAGAGATCTCTCAAACCTATCTGGCAGTATCCGAGGGTTCCCTGCGCATTCGCAAGACCATTGAGCGCGGCAGGATCACCTATACAGAGACTGCTAAACGCACCCTTTCCCCCATTCGCCGCATCGAAATCGAGCGGGAGCTTTCGGAAGAGGAATATACCCGCCGCTTGGCTTCCCGCGATCCCCGCCGCCAGACCATTCAGAAAACCCGCTATTGCCTGCCCTATCAAGGCCATACCTTTGAGATCGATATCTTTCCCTTCTGGTCCCGCCAAGCCATTATGGAAGTGGAGCTGAAGAATGAAAAAGAAGAGGTGGCCCTGCCGCCCTTTATTCGGGTGATCCGCGAGGTTACCACCGAAATTCAATATAGTAACCACGCTCTTGCAAGGGAGATCCCGCCGGAAGAGGATTCCATTTAAACGCCATGAGGAATTATTATGCCCTCATGGCTTTCTTTTTTGCCCATTTTAAGCGTTTTTTTGCAATATTCCGCCTATTCTCGCTCATTGATGCGCATTTTTGCAATATCGGTAGGCGATTTATACAATTGCATTGCAGAAAATTTTCAACTATAATAAAACCATAATCAAAATAAAAAGGAGAAGTCTATGGCATTTTTGGATCAAAACTTTTTGTTAACCACCCCTGCGGCCCAAAAGCTTTATCATGGCTTTGCGGCGGCGCAGCCCATTATTGATTACCATTGCCACATTGATCCCAAAGAGATCTATGAAGATCGCACCTTTGAGAATATCACTCAAGTCTGGCTGGGCGGCGACCATTATAAATGGCGGCTGATGCGCTCCAATGGGATCGAGGAGCATTTCATTACCGGAGAGGCCCCCGATCGGGAAAAATTTCAAAAATTCGCCGAAACCCTTCCCCGCGCCATTGGCAACCCCATGGTGCATTGGTGCCATCTGGAGTTGAAGAATTATTTTGGCTATGAAGGCGTTTTGAATGGAGAAACCGCCGAAGAGGTTTGGCAGCTTTGCAATGAAAAGCTTAAGGATCTAAGCGTTAGAAAACTGATTCTGATGAGCAATGTGGCCATGATCGGCACCACTGATGATCCCTGCAGCGATCTTTATTGGCATGAAAAGCTCGCGGAAAGCGATTTTCCTGTGAAGGTATTGCCGAGCTTCCGCCCCGATCCGGCTGTCAATATTCATAAATCCGGCTTTTCCGAATATATTCAAAAGCTTTCTGCCGCCTGCGGCATGGAGATTAAAACCATTGCCGATCTGAAGGCGGCCCTCACCCAAAGAATTGAATTCTTTGATGCCCATGGCTGTCGCGCTTCCGATCATGGCTTGGATCGCATCATCTATCGCACCGCCGATGATAAGGTTTTGGATGCGATCTTTGCAAAGGCTATGGCCGGCCAGCCGATCGGCGGCGCCGAGGCCGAAGCCTTTCAAACCGCGCTGCTGCTCCATTGCGGCAGAGAATATCACCGCCTCGGCTGGGTGATGCAGCTGCATTTCAGCTGCATTCGCAATCCCAATTCCCTGCAGTTTAAAACCCTTGGGCCCGATAGCGGCTTTGATTGCATCAATGTTACCGATTCTTGCGAGCGGCTTCATCTTTTGATGGACGCATGGAATAAAGAAGGGCATCTTCCCAAAACGATTCTTTATAGCCTGAACCCTGCGGATAACGCCTGGATCGGCACCCTTTTGGGCGCCTTCCAAGGCTCCGAGATTGCCGGAAAGATTCAGCATGGCTCCGCTTGGTGGTTCAATGACCATAAGAGCGGAATGCGGGAGCAGATGATCTCTCTTGCCAACCTCGGAATTTTGGGCAATTTTATCGGTATGCTGACCGATAGCCGCTCCTTTTTGAGCTATGCCCGCCATGAATATTTCCGCCGCATTCTTTGCCAGCTCTTCGGCGAATGGGTGGAAGGGGGCGAATATCCTGCCGATGAGCAAGCTCTCGGCGGATTGGTAGCCGATATTTGCTATAATAATGCCAAGCGGTATTTTGGATTGGAGGAATGAGAATATGCAGATGACATTTCGGTGGTATGGGGAAGGCAACGATAAGATCAGCCTTTCCGATATCAAGCAGATCCCCGGTGTAAGCGGAATTGTTTGGGCGCTTCACGATAAGATGCCCGGCGAAATCTGGCAGCCGGAAGAGATCGCCAAGGTAAAAGAGCAGTTGGATGCATATGGCTTCAATATGGATGTGGTGGAATCGGTCAATGTGCACGATGATATTAAAATCGGCCTTCCCACCCGCGATCAGTATATTGAGAACTATAAGCAGACCATTCGCAACCTTGCTCCCTTCGGTGTGAAGGTGATCTGCTATAATTTCATGCCCATCTTCGATTGGACCCGCTCCAATCTTTTCCATGAAGTGGGCGATGGTTCCACCGCTCTTTTCTATGAAAAGGGCATGATTCAGGATGATTATAACGCCATGGCGAAATACATTCTGGATTTCACCGAAAAATATAATATGAGTTTCCCCGGTTGGGAACCGGAGCGAATGGCCAAGCTTGATGAGCTCTTCAAGCTTTATGCAGATGTGGACCATGAAAAGCTTTGGGCCAACCTGAAATATTTCCTTGAGGCCATTATGCCCACCTGCGAGGAATGCGATATTAAAATGGCCATTCATATGGATGATCCCCCTTGGGATATCTTCGGCCTGCCCCGCCTGCTGATCGATGATCAAAGCATCGGCAGATTCCTTAAGATGGTGGACCACCCCTGCAACTGCCTCACCCTTTGCTCCGGCTCTTTGGGCGCCAATCCCGATAACGATGTGCCCTCCATTGTGCGCAAATATTGCGATCGGATCGCTTTTGCTCATGTGCGCAATGTGAAGCATTTTGAAAACGGCGATTTTTCCGAGGCAAGCCATCGGGATTGCGATGGCGATACCGGCATTATCGAGATCCTGCGGGCTTATCATGAAAACGGCTTTGAAGGCTATATCCGCCCCGACCATGGCCGCCATCTCTGGGGCGAAGGCCCCGGCACGGTGCGCCCCGGCTATGGATTATATGATCGGGCCTTGGGCATTATGTATATGCTGGGTGTTTGGGATACTTTAGAAAAGGAGAAGAATAAAAAATGAGTTTACCTTTAAATATTGACTATAGCGGCAAGGTTGTTGTTGTTACCGGTGCAGGCGGGCTGATCTGCGGCGCCATGGCAAGAGCCTTTGCCGAAAGCGGCGCCAAGGTTGCCGCGCTGGACCTGAATGAAGAGGCTGTTAAGAGGCTGGCCGATGAGCTTAAAGCAGAAGGCTTCATCTGCGAAGGGTATAAAGCCAATGTTCTGGATAGCGCCGCTTTGGAAGAGGTGCGCCGCGCAGTGGTGAAGGATCTTGGCCCCTGCGATATTCTGGTGAATGGCGCCGGCGGCAATAACCCCCGCGCCACCACCGATAATGAATATCACCATGAAGCCAAAGAAGGCGGCAAGAGCTTTTTCGATCTGGATGCCGACGGAGTGGATTTCGTATTCAAGCTCAATTTCCAAGGCACCCTTCTTCCCACTCAGGTTTTTGCCAAGGATATGGCCGAGCGGAAGGCAGGCTGCATCCTGAATATCTCCTCGATGAATTCCTATATCCCGCTCACCAAAATTCCCGCCTATTCCGCCGCCAAGGCCGGTATCTCTAATTTCACTCAATGGTTGGCCACCCATTTTGCGGGCACCGGCATTCGCTGCAATGCCATCGCTCCCGGCTTTTTGGTTTCCGCCCAAAATAAAGCCCTCCTCTTTAATGAGGATGGCTCGCCCACTCCCCGCTCCGCTAAAATTTTAGGCGGCACTCCTACCCATCGGTTTGTGGATGCCGAGGAGCTTCTGGGCGCCACCTTGTTCCTTTGCGATGAAAGAGCAGCAAGCGCCATTACCGGCGTGGTTCTGCCGATCGACTGCGGCTTTGCCGCCTATTCGGGGGTATAAAAAGATGAATGTACTTGAAAGAATGAAAAATGCGGGCGTTGTACCCGTGGTTGTAATTGATGATGCCAAGGATGCTGTTCCTTGCGCAAAGGCTCTGCTGGCAGGGGGCATCGATGTGATGGAGATCACCTTCCGCACCGCTGCCGCGCCCGATGCCATCAAGGCAGTGGCAGAGGCCTGCCCCGAAATGCTGGTAGGCGCAGGCACCGTTTTGAATCTGGAGCAGTGCAAGCTGGCTTTGGAGATGGGCGCGAAATTTATCGTTTCCCCCGGCTTTGATGCAGGGGTTGTGGGCTATTGCATCGAAAATGAGATCGCTGTAACCCCCGGCTGCGTTACTCCCACCGAGATCACTGCAGCGGTTAATATGGGCCTGAAGGTGATCAAATTCTTCCCTGCCAATGTTTATGGCGGCCTCAACGCCATGAAAAACCTTTCCGCTCCCTTTGGCGGGGTGAAATTCCTGCCCACCGGCGGCGTGAATACCGCCAATATCAAGGAATATATTGATGCGCCCTTTATTCATGCAGTTGGCGGCAGTTGGGTTTGCCCCAAGGCCGATATTGCAGAAGGCAATTTCGAAAAGATTACCGCTCTTTGCAAAGAGGCCCGCGCGGCTGCCTTTGCTGAATAATCAAACGGATTTGGAGGAAAAAGAAAAATGGCTAAAATTGTTACCTTTGGTGAGTTGATGCTTCGGCTTCAGCCCTATAACTATGAAAGATTTGTGCAATGCGATCATGTGGAATTCACCTTCGGCGGCGGGGAAGCAAATGTTGCTGTTTCCTTGGCCAACTATGGCTTGGATGCCGCGTTTGTAACCAAGCTTCCCGCTCATGCCATCGGTCAGGCGGCCGTCAACAGCCTGCGCCGCTATGGAGTGGATACCTCCAAAATCGTGCGCGGGGGCGATCGGGTAGGCATCTATTTCAATGAAAAGGGCGCTTCCCAGCGCGGCTCTGTTTGCATCTATGATCGGGCCCATTCCGCTATTCAGCAATCCTCCCCTTCCGATTTCGATTGGGAAAAGATCTTCGAGGGCGCCGAATGGTTCCATTTCACCGGCATTACTCCCGCCTTGGGCGAAAATTTGGTGGAAACCTGCAAAGAGGCCTGCAAAGAGGCCAAAAAGCGGGGTATCAAGATCTCTTGTGATCTTAATTATCGCGGCAAGCTTTGGAGCCGCGAGCAGGCAAGAGCGGCCATGACCGAGCTTTGCCAATATGTTGATGTATGCATCTCCAATGAAGAGGATGCCAAGGATGTTTTCGGCATCGAAGCGGAAGCCACCGATATCTATGCAGGCTCTTTGAACCATGAAGGATATAAATCCGTTGCCAAGCAGCTTGCCGATAAATTTGGGTTTGAGATGGTTGCCATCACCCTTCGGGAATCCCATTCCGCTTTTGATAACGGCTGGAGCGCCATGCTCTATAATACCAAAACCGAAGAATACTGCTTCTCCAAAAAATATGATCTTCATATTATCGACCGCGTTGGCGGCGGGGATTCCTTCGGCGGCGGCTTGATCTATAGCCTGCTCACCGGTAAGGATACCCAAGGCGCAGTGGAATTCGCTGTGGCCGCTTCCGCCCTGAAGCATTCCATTGAAGGCGACTATAATATGGTTACCGTTGCCGAAGTGGAAAAACTTGCCGGTGGCGATGGCTCCGGCCGAATTCAGAGATGATTAAATGAACAAACTTTAAAAAATGAGGAGTTGCTTTTGCAACTCCTCTTTTTTTATTTCAGTTCAAATTCTCCCAACTTCGTTTCGGTAATATACTCGTCTTTCAAGCTCCGAAGCTTATCCATATGGGGCTGGGTGATATGGATCTGCTGATGCTCTTTGGTCTCCCATGCCTCGATCAAAAGAAGCTCATTCGCATCTTTTTCAGAATAATAGTAATCATAGCGCAGGCAACCATCTTCCTTCAAGATCGCATCATAGATCCCTTCTTCCCGCACCCTTTGGGTGAAGGCCTCCCGCTTGTCGGGCAGGCAGGTGAATTTTACATAAATGGTATACATAGCAGCATCTCCTTATACTATCAGGTTTGAGTCCTCTAATCTATACATTTGCAGGCAATGAAGATTCCAGCCCCTTAAGATGGGCGGTATCATTAAGGCGCTCCACCATCAGTTTCCCATCTTCATAGAGGAAGGTGCTGATGGAAGCATTCCGCACCCAATCAACCTCCCGCAATCGCTCCACCGGGATCCCCAGCGCCCTTGCGCAAACAGTGCGAATAGCGGCGGCGTGGCTTGCGATCAAAACCGTTTGGTTGGGGTGCAGCGCGGCGATACGGTCGATCTCCCCATTCATTCGGGCAGAGACCTCCGCCATGCTCTCTCCGCCGGTCGCTCTGCTTTTGCCCACATCATTGAGCCAAACTCCATATTCTTCGGGATATTCCTTGATGAGATCATCAAATTTCTTGCCTTCCCATTCCCCGCCGAAGATCTCCCGAAGCTCATCGCGCCCGATGATCTCAAGGCCATGGCTCTCGGCGGTGGGAGCAGCGGTATCGATGGCTCTTTGCAGGCTGCTTGCATAGATGGCATCGATGGGGGTATCCTTCAAATATTCGCCCACCAATTCCGCTTGGGTGCGCCCCAGCTTTGAGAGAGGGGTATTGATATGGG
The DNA here is from genome assembly GCA_045544255.1 of Eubacteriales bacterium. Classification (GTDB taxonomy): domain Bacteria; phylum Bacillota; class Clostridia; order Oscillospirales; family QAKW01; genus QAKW01. The sequence continues at coordinate 61,187 of JAZPYP010000040.1, forward strand.
CGGCATAGATCTTTTCAATATTGGCCATGCTCTGACCATGGCGCACAATAATAAATTTCGTTGGCATCTTTATTCTCCTAATTCTAAAATAATCAGCTCCCGCGGATTGCCAAAGCGCGGGATCGGGTAGGCATTGCCAAGGCCGCGGCCCACCAAGAGGCGATTCTCATAGAGCCCGCTTGTATATTTCGGAAAAAGCCCCTGCCCCGGCGCATAGATCCCTTGCCCCAAAAGCCGCCATTGGCCGCCATGGGCATGGCCCGAAAGGGTAAGATCGATCGGTAATTCTTTAATATAGGGCGCAAAATATTCGGGGTGGTGGCTCATCAGAAGCTTAAAGCCTTCCCGCTTGCTGAATTCTTCTAAAAAAGCAAGGTTCGGGCGCGGGGTTTTCTTCAGATTGCGATGGGGGCAAAGGGGATAGCCGGAGGAAAGCCCTCCGATCCAAATGCCCTCAAATTGCACCGCGCGGTTATGCAATAAATTGCCGCCGCGCCGCTCAAGTTCTTTCAAGATTCCTTCCCCATAGCAGCATTCATGATTGCCGATGGTGCAAAATACCGGCCACCTTTTGGCGCACGCCTCCAATAAATCAAAGCCTCTTTGATAGCGCTTATCATTATGGATCAGATCGCCGCCGATCAAAATGGCATCAGGCGCCTCCCGCTCCAAAGCGGAAAGGATCGGCTCATTTTCAGTATCATGGAGATCCGATAAAAAGGCAAGGCGCAAGGGCTTTTTCAGCCCTGCGGAAATTCGATAGGTATTGATCCGCATTTTATTGCATCATCGTCTCAAGAAGAGAGACCGCAAAGAGTTTATTCATCTCTCTGGTGGGGTGGTTGATCTTATTGGCCAAAAGTTCGGTAATATCGGCGCCGCACTCATAAAGCCGCTTCCATTTTGCATAGCAATCGCAGATGGCAACGCCCTTTTCCTCGGCAACCTTTTTGGCGGCCTCTACATAAGCATCCAAGATTCCTTCGTTTTGCTTTTTGGAAAGCATCTCGGCAACATCCCGATGGTTTTGCTCCTTAATATGGCAACTGACTTTAGTACACATCATATTGGGAGTCATAAAAATAACCTCACTCCCTGCCGCAAGAAGCTGATCAAAAATCTCGGTCAAAGCGCCGGTATAGTCGCCGATTCCCTCCATGCCCTTGGAGCAATCGTTGAGCCCGAAGCAAACAACAGTCAGATCCGGCTGATGGCGGATAATATCCCGCTCCAGCCGCGCAAGACCGCGAGGCGCACTGCCGCCGCTGATACCGGCATTGATGATACTAACAGGAACGCTCGGATAAAGCACCGCCAGCATATCGGCAAGATGCTTATGATAGGCATTGGTCTTATCAAAGATGGTTTCGATATTGCCATCGGCCTTATTATAGATCTCAAAGCACCCTTGAGTAACGCTATCGCCGATAAAAGCAAGGGTGATTCCTTCCGCGCCTGCATTATCCAAGGCCTTGGCCTTGATCTTTTCCATGATCTTCATCGTTTTCTCTCCTTCTTTCGATAAAAGCTGGGGGCAAGCCCCGTTTTCAAGCAAAAAAATTGGGTGAAATACCCTGTATCGCAAAAGCCCAAAGAGGCTGCAATATCCGCAATGCTTCGGTCGGTATCCAAAAGCCATGCTTTGGCTTGGGCAAGCCTTGCATCGGCAATATATTGCCGCGGGGTGCGGCCATAGAATTCTTTGAATTTTCTGGAAAAATGATCCTTACTGTAGCCGCTCATTTTGGCAAGGGCGCTCACCGAAAGATTTTCTTCCAAATGGGCATGGATATGATCCACCGCTCCCTGCAGGCAGGAAGCGCTCTTGATCCGCGCCCCGCCCTCTTCCAAGAAAACAGAAAGGATCTGCAAAAGATAGCCCTTTTGCAAAAGGCCGAATTCATCTTGCGCCCCAATATAGGCTTCAAATAAAGCATCGAGCTTTGCCTTTTGCTCCACTTCGATAATTTTCAAAAATTCAAAGCAATCGGTCAGAGAGCGCTTTCCGAGCAAAAGATGAAAATGAGTGAAATATTTATCCAGCGGCCCCACTCCATCAAAATCATATCGCAAGGCTACCCCCGCCGGAATAAAGATCATCTGCCCTGCTCTCAGGCAATAGGGCTTCCCATCCATATAAAGAGTGAAGCGGCCGGCTTTCATATAATAGAGCACATCGCAATCAAAGGTGCAGCTTCTGTTCCACCAATTCTCGCCCTTTTCGTTCTCCCACCAGCGCCTGCCGCCGATATAGGCGGCGCAATCGATATGAAGATCAATGCCGGAAAAATATTGCGCGATCCCGCTCATCCTTGCCGCCTTCCTTTCTGCTTTAAAAATCTATTTTTAGTTTATCATAAATAAAAATCATGTCAAGAAGATATCGTTTTTTCTCAAATCTTGCTCGGTTTTTAATATTGTGTTTGACATATTTTTATATTAAAGTATAATTGAATTATAATATCATAGGAGATCAGACGATGCTCAAAAACGCCCGTTTTATCAAAGTCGATATGCCCTACCTTAAAGACCGCAATGGGCCGTCCCCTCTTTTCAGAAGAGTTTTCACCCTTAAAAATAAGCCGAAGAAAGCAACCCTGCATATGGCCGCCTTGGGATATGGCTATTTTTATCTCAATGGCCAAGCGGTAACAAGCGATCTTTTCTTGGCGCCGGTGGCCGACTATACCAAAACGGTCTGGTATACCTCTCATGATGTTTCTGCCCTTCTGAAGGAGGGAGAAAATATCTTGGCGGTGGAATGCGGCAACGGGTGGTATAATGAATATGTAAAGAGCGCTTGGGATCATAACGAAGCCCCTTGGCGGGATAATCCCAAGCTGATCTTATCCCTTTTTGCCGATGATGAAGAGATTTTGGTCAGCGATGGGCAGTTCAAATGCTCCCTCAATTCGCCTGTTACCTATAATCAGCTTCGCCTTGGGGAGCATTATGATTCCCGCCTCTATCAGGAAGGGTGGAACACCCTCGGCTTTGATGATAGCGACTGGATGCCCGCCATTTTAGATGATGCTCCGCCCCGCGGCACTCTGCGCCCCTGTCTTTGCCAGCCCATTCGGGAATGCGAAGAGTTTGCTCCCGTTTCCATTAAGCAAACGGGGCCCTTCAGATATACTTATGATTTTGGGCAAAATATGTCGGGCTATGCCGAAATTTTCGTCAATCAGCCTGCAGGGGATCGCCTCACTCTGCATTATACCGAGAATTGCGATTCCGAAGGGCATGTTTTTGTTTATAAAAAAGAATTCGACAGTATGTACCCCAACCACCGGCATCGGGTGCAAAAAGATGAATTCATCTGCTGCGGAAAGCCCTTCAGATGGAAGCCGAAATTCACCTATCATGGCTTTCGGTATCTGGAGATCGAAGGGCTTCGGGAGCCTTGCGAGGTGAAGGCGATCTTTGTGCATCAGGATATGAAGCAAAGAAGCCGCTTTACTTGCTCCAATGAGATGCTCAACCGCCTTTTCCGCTGCGGTGTTTATGCCACTTATTCCAATTTCTTCTATATGCCCACCGATTGCCCCACCCGCGAAAAGCTTGGCTGGTGCAACGATGCTCAATCCTCTTGCGAGCAGTTTCTAACCAATTTTGAAGCGGCGCCTGTATTGGAAAAATGGCTGCAGGATATCTATGATGCCATGCGGGAGGATGGAATGCTGCCCGGCATTGTGCCCTCCTCCGGCTGGGGCTATGAATGGGGCAACGGGCCTGTTTCCGAAGGAATTCTTTATGAGGTTCCCTATCGGATCTGGCTTCATACCGGAAATCGAGAGCCTCTGATCCGCAGCATTCCCTATTTTGAGCGGCATCTTGTCCATCTGGACCGAGCCGAAAAAGAGGGCGAGATCCGCTATGGCCTTGATGATTGGGCCGCCCTTTTCGGGCCGAAGGTTTCCGCCCCCTTCATCAATGCCGCTCTGCAGATCAAATTCCATCGCATCGCCCTTCTTGCCAAGGATTTTGCAGGGGAAGATTCTGCCGCCCTTTCGGCAAAGATCAGCGCCCTCATCACGCGCTTTAAAGAAAAATATATTGAACCGAGCGGAAGATGCAGGGTGCATAAGCAAACCGCTGTTGCCATGATCCTTGTTTTGAAGCTTTATGAGGATGCCGCCCCATTAAAGGCGCAGCTCAAAGAGCTGATCGAAGAGAATGGCTTCCATCATGATTGCGGCATGGTCGGGCTTCGGTATCTCTATGAAGCCTTGAACCTTTCCGATCTGCAGGAATATGCTTATAAGGTGATCACCGTTAAGGGAATCACCGGCTATGATGCTTGGCTGCAAAATGGCGCCACCACCCTTTATGAATATTGGGATCATAAGCATTCCAAAAATCATCATATGTATTCCGACTTTATGAGTTGGCTGATCAAAACCCCCTTGGGGCTGACCGATACCTTTGAAGGAATCACCATTGATCCTTTCTTTATCAAAGATCTTGATTTTGTGGAAGGGCATCTGGACCATGTGGCTCTTAAATGGGAGCGCAAAGAAAGCGGGATTGCTCTTTCGATCACGATCGGGGAAGGCTCCCCCGCATTTTACCATGGCAAACCCCTTGAAAAAGGAACCCATAAATTTATTATAAAGGAGTAAATTCACCATGAAAACTGTAAAAGACAAAAAGATTTTGGTAGGCGCCGATTTCGCCGGCTTCCCTCTGAAGGAAGCAGTAGTGGCCCATTTGAAGGCAAAGGGCTGGGAAGTTACCGATGTTGGTGTGCAGGTTGATTCCGATCCCGATGATACCGATCTTATGTTCCATCGGGTAGGCCTTCGAGCAGGCTCCATGATTTCCGAGGGCGAATTTGAGCGCGCGCTGCTCTTCTGCGGCACCGGTATGGGCATTCATATCGCCGCCAGCAAATGCCCCCATGTTCATGCAGGGGTTGTGGAAAGCGTTCCTGCCGCCCTCCGCGCCATCACCGGCAACGGCGTTAACGTTTTGGCTATGGGCGCCTTCTATGTGGCTCCCCAGATGGGCTGCGATATCGCCGATGCTTATCTCAATGCAGAGCTGGGCAGCGGCTATGAGTGGTGGTATAATTTCTATGAATTCCATAAGCTGGCCATCGATGAGCTGGAAGCCTTCGATTATGAAGAGTATAAAAAGAATGGCTTCAAGGTCAATAAGCTGGGCGATTTCCCCTTAAAGCTGGAAACCAAACCCGAATAAACAAATAAAAAATGAGCCTTGCGGCTCATTTTTTTATTTCTGGATTATCCGTTCTTTCTAAAAGATAATCAATCGATATATTAAAATAGTCAGCAATTTTCTTAAGCTCTGCAAGACCGGGTTCCCGCTCTCCGGTTTCATATCTGCTGATGGTATTTTGATTCATATTCAAATCCATCGCCAATTTCAGTTGGGATATTCCCTTTGATTTTCTGATTTCTTTTAATCTCACAAAATCACCTCTTGACTTAATTATCCCATATTGGTATCATTAAAATATCCCAATACGGTATATTCGAGGTGTTTTTATCATGGAAATGCTTTCAAAAGAAGAAATAATGAAACAATTAATGCCCATGGTTGAAAAGAGCGAAGATTATCCACGTTACTACAAACGCTATCAAGCTGCTTGCCGAAAATTATCGACCGACCGGCGCAATCAACTCCTTGATGCCTATGAAGAAAAAATCAAAGCGTGCGTAATTTTTTGCGCCGATCTTGGATTTCGCGAAAATCTCGCCCTATTTCAGGATCCTATGCGTCGTTGCTTTTTAGAAATGGACCCTGAAGATTATTTGCGAGAAAACCTTCTTTTTGGAATGCCTCATTATTTGGAAGCAGAAAAAAAAATAACCGCGATTCTTCGAGAAATCCCCTCTGATGCATGCTATGATATTCTCTCCTATTATAATCTCATTATTATTGCTGCAGAAAAAATCGCTCATTATAAGGGATACCTTTTTGCTAATACGCTCCTTCCCTATACGCAACCCGGCTATCGGCGCAATTCTATCATCACCAATTCTTATAAACGCATGATGCCTAATCTTTTAGGCTTTGCCTTTTCAGAATAACCAAATAAAAAATGAGCCCTTGGGGCTCATTTTTTTGTTCTTTTTTATTCCATTTTCATCAGGCCGATTTCAGGATAATTTTGCGGAGAGGTGGCCATAATGTTGTGCTCATAATAATCATTGGTATTGGCGTTGACCAAAAGCTTAAAATCCTTTTTTGCAACAAGAAGGCAAAGATGCAAAACCTTTCCGTCCTTATAAAGCAGGATCACATCTCCCTCTCTTGCCTCTTTATAAAGGGCCTTAAGCCCCACAATATTATTTTTATAACGGCTGATCTCCATTCCCCGCACCCCGCTCCAATAATCAACAAAATCACCGGTGCGGCAAAAGCTGGTGCTGACGCTGAATTCCCGCCAACGCTCCGGCTCTGAAGCCATCGAGGCAGAAAACCAACGATTTTTTTGGTTATGATAGGTGATCCGATGATCCTTGCGGGGGGCGATGGGCTCATCCATCTCTTTTCCGCCTGCCACCAAGATTTGAGAGATATAATTGGTGCAGTTATTTTGAAAATCCGCATATTCCGGATTGCGCTGCACCGCATAGCGGTAGGCATATTCAATGGCCGCCTCCCGATCATAGGGATCCTGATATTCCTTTTTTTCCCCCTTGCAGCCGCCCAGCATCAGCAGGGCAAGGATCAGCGCCCATAAAAGAATTTTACGCATTCTCCGCCCCTCCCTTCATGGGAAAATCCGCCAAAGAATAGCGGCATCCTTTTGAAAAAGCGCCCTCGAATACCGCTTTGGTCGCGGCAAAAAATTCCCGCACGCGGGCCTTCCCGTTTCCAACGGTATAAATGCGGATATCGCTATCGGCGATCTCTGCCGATAGGCCAAAGCGCTCCGCTAAATAGGCGGTGCGGTCTGCATAAAGGGATTGGGTGCAGATGATCGCCCTTCCCTCTCCGATCAGGGCCTTGGCGCGGCGCAGGGTTTCGGCGGTGTCATAGCCATAGTCATCCAGCAGCATGGCCTCCTCCGGAATCCCCCTTTTGGAAAGATAAACCATCATCACCCTGCTTTCCCAAATTGCCGCCTTCTCATCATAGCCGCCGGAAAGCAAAATCTGATCGGCCACCCCTGCTTTATAAAGGGTAATGGCGGTATCAAGGCGGTCCTGCAGATGGGTTTGGGGCACTCCGCCCGCCACTGCCGCCCCCGGCACAATGATGCAATCATACCGCTCTTCAAGAGCGGCCTGCCGCCCCTGCCAATGGAAGGGGTATTCAGCGCTCCTGACCGCCAAGCGGCAACCCACCACTAAAAGAATGGCCGCCGCAAGCATACCGATCAGGGCTTTGCAACAGGCAGAAAGAAACCTGCTATTTATTTTTTCATTCCAACTCTTTTTCATAGCATCAATATACCATAAAATCCTTTCCTTCGCAACCCTAAAGAAAATATAGAGGGCGGCAAAAAAATCTTGCAATTTTTTAGGAACAGTGCTAAAATAAAATCAGAAACCAAGAAAGCGAGGTATGTTTCATGAAAAAAATGTCTAAAATAATTGCTTTAATTGTTGCGATTGCGCTGGTAATCGGCGCAATTCCCGTAGCTTTTACCGCAAGTACCATAAAGGCAGAGAAGAGTTATTCCTATCCGGTGCCCCTCTCGCTGGTTCCCGATTCTTCTTTTCCCTTGGAGATTTTAAATAGTGTCAATGAGCCTAAGGATTATCGAACCGATCTTGTTCGCCTCAGCGATAACCTTTTAAGCCAAAGAATTATGCTGCAATATGGCGCAGAACCAAGCGGAATCTATTCCGGAGATGGCTATTTTGAAGAGGGCGATCATCCCTTCGATTTTTCCGCCTCTCCCGCCACTCTGAAGGCCTATGGGCTGACTAAAGCAACGCTGAAAGAATATGTGCGCAAGCTTCACTATAGCCGCCCCGATATGATTCAATTTTCCTATGACGGAAGCGATTGGATGGATTATTGGGCCTTTATGAATCAGGATGTTGAGCCCATGAAGGAGATCAGCATCGGTTTTGCCGATTCCTTGGATCTCTATCCTAAAGATCACCATTATATGCAGATCGGCAACACCAAGCTTGTGGCGTGGGTTGTGGGCAATCCCACCTTCAATTTCTATCTGGAAAACGGCCCCTCCATCATGAATTCTGCCTATGCCCCCGCCGATGGCATTCTTTATGATGCCGCCTTTAAAGAAGGAAGCACCAAAGCTCTTAATGTTAAATTCTTTGTTACCGAAGAAGATGAATCGCAGGATGTTCATGATCTTTATGCCGAGCGGCCCGAAACCATTACTCTTCGGGGCATCGATATTGAATATGAAATGGAGATCACCGGCTACACCACTACTGCAGATCCCTCTATGTCTCCTAACCCGCTGGTATCAGCAACCGGCAATAGCTTCGTTGCCGGCTCCAATGATAATATCGGCTATTCCTTCCAAGGCTTGATCGAAACCCTTGAAGCAGGCCTTTATTCCTTGGAATTCCCCTTCGAAAAGGGCACAACTCGCTTCATTTTAAAGATCAACGAAGCCGCCTGCGATCGAAGCGAGGAAAACTGCGTTTCCTATTCCTTCACCGACCTGCCCCAAAAATGGTATCATAAGGCGATCGATTTTATGGTTGAGCAAGGCCTTATGGAGGGCACCGGCAATAATACCTTCCGCCCCAATGCTTTGGCTGATAGAGCCCAGTTTGTAACCATGCTTTGGCGGCTTCTCGGGAAACCGGCGGCCACCACCCAGCATCCCTTTACCGATGTGCCTAAAGGAAAATATTATTCCAAGGCTGTGGCTTGGGCTTATGAAAATAATATTGTAGACGGTACTTCTGCCACTACCTTCTCCCCCACTAAAACCCTTACCCGCGAGCAGGCGGCAGTGATGTTCTCTCGATTTGCCCTCAATTATTTTGGCGATCCCCTTACCATGGATTATACCCTTTTGAATAAATATCCCGATAATGCAAAGGTCTCCCGTTGGGCAAAAGACGGAATGCTCTGGGCCTGCAACGAAGAGGTTATTGAAGGCAAAACCAATCAATACGACGAAGTTATTCTGGATCCCCAAGGCAAGATTACCCGCGCCGAAATTGCGCAAATTTTCTATAACTATCTCGGCTAATTTTTAAAAAAAGGGGCTGTAAAAAATTCAAATGAATTTTTTGCAGCTCCTTTTCTATCTTTTTTACAATTATTTATGGGAATTAACCATTTACATTCCTTTTTTTCTTTGATAAAATACAACTATTATAAATAATAAGGATGAATTTATCATGATCGATCAACTGCTGGACCAAAAAATTATAAATTGGATCAATGCCCATCATGAAGAGCTTCTTGATCAATGGATGGATCTTGTGCGGATTCCTTCCTGCAGAAGGGAAGCCGCCCCCGGCGCCCCCTTTGGCAAAGCAAGCCGCGAGGTTTTAGATGCCGCTGTTGCCTTTTATCATCAAGCAGGGATCAGCGCAGAAGTTGAAAAAGAAGGCCATTATGCGCTGGCTCGCTATGGGCAAGGCGAAAAGAGCATTGGGCTTTTCGGTCATTGCGATGTGGTTGAACCCGGAGATGGCTGGATCTATACCGATCCCTTCAATCCCATCATTAAAGATGGCTATATGATCGGTCGGGGATGCGGCGATAATAAATCCGGCGTTATGGCATCCCTCGCCGCCATTCGAATCATCAAAGAGCTTGGAATTCCCCTTAAGAGCCGCCTGATTGCCTATATGGGAGCCGCAGAAGAGACCAGAATGCCCGATATGGTCAAATTCGTGCAGCAGGAAGAGCAGCCGGATCTGGCTTTTGTTCCCGATAGCAGCTTCCCCTGCTCCCTCGGAGAAAAAACAATTCTGCGCTTCTTTGCCCGCCGCAAAGAAACCTTCAAAGATATTTTGGATTTCTTTGGGGGAATCTCCTTAAACGCAGTCTTGGCAGATGCAACCGTTATTTTGAAAAAGACCGAGCCATTGGCCAAAGAGCTTTCCGCCCTTATTGAGGGCGATAAGGATTATACCCTTACCATCGAGGAAGATGCCATTCGTTTGGTGGCTCATGGGATCCCCGGCCATGCTGCCTATGCGGTTGGCTCTATCAGCGGCGCTGTTGTTGCCGCAAGGCTCCTGAAGGATTGCCAAAATCTTTGCAAGGAAGATCGCGCTTGCATGGCGCAGCTTTTTGAATGGCTGGAAGATTTTCATGGCAGCGGTATGAATATTGCCTATGAGGATCCCGATTTCGGGAAGCTCACCCTTGCCAATGGCATTGTTAAAACCGAAGATGGCCATGTTTCCTTCAGCACTGATATCCGCTTCGGCATCGGGCTGGATCATCAGGAGGCCGAGCAACGGCTTACTAAATTGCTGGAAGATCATGGTTGGGAGATCACCTATATGAGCAACCGTAAGGGCTTCCGCGTAGATCCCGAAAGCCCTCTCCCCGATCGCTTCACCGCCCTTTATCATGAGCTCACCGGCTCAGAAGGAAAGCCCTATTTCATGGCCGGCGGCACCTACTCCCGCCACCTGAAAAACGCCTTCACCGTCGGCGGCAGCGCTTTTGTTAAAAACCCAACAGCGATCCGCCCCGAAATGCCTGTAGGCCATGGCAACCCCCACCAAAGAGATGAATGCATCCCCATCGAAGGATGCTTCCAAGCTATGCGGGTGCTGACCCATTATATCATCGCTGCAGATGAATATTTGAATCAGGAATAAAGCAAAACGCGGCAGAAAATCTGCCGCGTTTTATTTACTTTTGAATATCATCAGTTAGACCAATCAAATAATCGGAAGAAACTTTATAAAATTGGCAAAGCTTGATCAAATCTTCAATTTTAAGTTCTGCTCTCCCCGATTCAATATGGTTATATCCTTGTTGCGATTTATTCAAAACTTCGCCAACCTGCGCTTGGGTAAGGTCGTGATCTTCTCGCAAGTTTCTCATTCTTATTCTGTAATCCATCATAACCACCTTTATTATTAGTATTACAGAACAATTTTACTTTACTCAAATAATGAGTGTTGACAAATACTCAATGATTGAGTATTATTACGATGAAAGGAATGAGAAAAATGATAGAAAGAATAATTACAGCCTCCAAAATAACAAACAAATTGCTTGGACTTGTCGAGCAAGATAAAGAATATTTCACTCTTTATCATCAATATCAAAAAGCCTGCCAATCATTATCGATCAACCTTGTTGAGCAATTAAACTCCGCATATGCAGAGCGGATCAAATCAGCAGTTCTCTTCTGTGCATCATTGGGATTTCAAGAAAACCTTGCTCTATTTAAAGATCCTCTGCGTCGATGCTTTTTGGAGGTTGATCCGGAAACTTATTTACAAGAAAAAGTACTTTTTAGAATGACACCCTATCTGGATGCAGAACGGAAAATTTATAAGTTATTAAAAGAACTCCCGGAGAGAATCGGCGATATAATCACAGAATACTATGTATATTTAGAAATGAATGCCGAAAAAATCGCTCACTATAAAGGATTTATCTATGCCAACGAAATTCTAACATATACACATCCGGGATATTCTCCAAATATGGCTATTACCCATGCATATGAACGAAAGCTCCCCGATATTCTTGGTTTTACTCTGCAGGAATAAAATAGAGCCGCCAAAGGCGGCGGCATATGGGCACTTGTGAATGCAGATCAAAAGGTGCACCAATAAGAAAAGCCCTCCTGCAAGCAGGGGGCTTTTCTTATTGGTGCACCTTCAGGGACTCGAACCCGGGACCCACTGATTAAGAGTCAGTTGCTCTACCAACTGAGCTAAAGGTGCATTTATTAAGCAAGAGATAGTATACCAATCTGAAGCCGATTTGTCAAGAGTTTTTAATAAAAAAATGACTCCTTATTGGAAATTTGTGCACATATCATTTGGTATATAATGCCGACATTCGAATGCTCAACATAAATCACGGCGAAGCCGTGTATGGCATCCGCAATGGATTGCGGCATGGAATCATTTTCGCAAGAAAATGGATGGCATCAAGCCGAAGGGAGAGAGGAGATACAAGGCTTGGCGCCTTGATGACATACAACCAAGGTCGATTACATACAATTCGCTTTGCGAATTGATTACATACCAACCCTTCGGGTTGGATAAAAAAAGACGATCCTTTTTCAAGGATCGTCTTTTTTTATGCCGGCATTACGTATCTTCCCGGGCCGTCACCAGCCAAGTATTGTCCGCATGAAGTTGCTTAACTACCGTGTTCGGAATGGGAACGGGTGGGACCAACTCATAATCAACACCGACTATTGAAAGTACTTTGTACTCTCAAAACTGAACAGAAGATATACATCTTGGATCAAGCTTTGCAAGATTCTTGCACTAGTTAAGGTCAAGCCCTCGATCTATTAGTATCAGTCAGCTAAACATGTTACCATGCTTACACCCCTGACCTATCAACCTCGTAGTCTTCAAGGGATCTTACTAGTTTACACTATGGGAAGTCTTATCTTGAGGCTGGCTTCACG
>JAZPYP010000041.1:0-28986 GCA_045544255.1 Eubacteriales bacterium
CGACCTATGGTCGCAGCTCGGTTTAAAGGTTTCAAACAATTTTTCCGAACCCCAAAAAAGGGGCTGTCAAAAATTCGAATGAATTTTTTACAACCCCTTTTTTATTTTTCTTCATCTTCGGGAATAATCCCATCATAAACGAAATCCTGCAGATTCTTCGGTGCAGTTTCTTCATTAAAGGTCAGATAATAAACCCCGTTGATCTTGCGGCCGCCATAGCCCTTGAGATCCTCGGAAAGGGGGAAAACCCCTTGGCGGATCTCATAGCCGCCTGTCAGCACACTGATGGCGGTATCGGTTACCTCGCCGGCAGAAAGAGTGGTCTTCACCAGCTTCATCAGGCTTTTGGCGATATTGGGATATTCCAATACATTTTTCTGCTTTACCTTTTCAAAGCAGGCATTGAGAAGGATCTCATGCATTTCGCTGCGCACACCAACGCCGCCCACCTGCTTTCTGGCCCGAAGCATACCCAAAACCTGCATACCGGTCAGTTCCTGCTTGCCGGTTTTTTCAATCAGCTTCGGAGTAACCCCGCGCTTTGAAGCAAGGGCACCGATATGATGGTTGGCCTCGCGGCGGTAAGCAGAGCTTACCTCCAGCTCGATCCCGCCGAGGGTATCTACCACCTTTTCCATATTGGTGAAATTAATCACCACATAATCCTGAATATTCAAACCAAAGTTTTTATTCAGGGTTTTGACAGCAAGCTTGGCGCCGCCGAAGGCATAAGCATGGTTGATCTTATCCTTTATAGTGCCGCGCTTGGGGTGCTCGATATCCACATAAGAATCCCGCTGAATGGCGGAAAGGCGGATCTCTTTTGCCTTTTTATCCAGCGAAAGAATGATGATGCTATCGCTGCGGCCCACCATTTTGGAATCCAGCGTATCGATCCCGAAGAGGGCGATATTTACAACGTTTTTATCAAAATAATCCTGATCTTCGATGCCGGTTTCTTCCTTGGTGAGCCCTTCATCCCGCTCCATATCGCTGAAGATATAGTGGTAGCCGCCCACCAAAACGATCCCCAAGATCAAAAGGGTGGAGACCATCGAGATGAAAAACCGCAACAGAAAGGATTTTTTCTTTTTTCGCCCTATTTTCTTATCGGGCGCTTTTTCTTCTTTTCTCATTTGGAAACAACCTTCAAAGTTTGCTGCGCAATAGCCAACTCTTCATTGGTGGGGATCACGCAAACCTTCACCTTGCTACCCTCAACAGAAATCACCTGCGCCTTGCCGCGCTGACCATTCTTCTCGGCATCCAGCTTGGTGCCCAAGAATTCGAGATTTTCAATGATCCGGGCCCGCATGGTGCCGTTATTCTCGCCGATACCGGCGGTAAATACAATGGCATCTACTCCGCCCATAGCGGCAGCATAGGCACCGATATATTTGGTTACCTGATAAACAAACATATCCAAAGCCAGCTTGCAGCGCTCATTGCCCTGCTCGGCAGCGGCGGCCAGATCTCTGAAATCGGAGGATTCCCCGCTCACACCGAGAGCGCCGCTCTTCTTATTCATAATATCGTTGATCTGAGAAGCGGAAAGGCCCTCTTTTTCCATCAGGAAGGTTACCACAGCGGGATCAATATCGCCGCAGCGGGTACCCATCATCAGGCCTGCAAGAGGAGTAAAGCCCATGGTGGTATCCATGCATTTGCCGCCCTTTACAGCGGTGATGGAGGAACCATTGCCCAAATGGCAGGTAACGATCTTCAGCTCTTCGGGAGCCTTGCCCAGAAGCTTTGCGCACTCGGCGGCCACAAACCCATGAGAGGTGCCATGGAAGCCATAGCGGCGAATGCCGTATTTTTCATAGTATTCATAAGGCAGGGGATAGATGGCAGAGGTCTTGGGCATGTCATAATGGAAAGCAGTATCATAAACGCCAACCTGAGGCACATCCTTGCCCATTACCTCGATGCAGGCGCGAATGCCCATGGTGCTGGGAGGATTATGAAGGGGAGCAAACTCGGCCAGATCATCCATGATCTTGAGCTTCTCATCGTCCATCAAAGTGGCTTCCACAAACTTCTCTGCGCCATGCACAGCCCGATGGCCTACAGCAGTGATCTCGGAGATATCGGAAATGACACCCCACTCCTTATCGGTCAGGGTATCGATCACCAGCTTAATAGCCTCGGAATGGCTATTAAGAGTAGGCTCGATCTTCAGCTCCCGATCGCCGACCTTATGAGTAAAGCCGCCATCGATGCCGATTCGCTCGCAAAGGCCTTTGGCCATAACTTCGCTCTTATCCATATCGAAAAGCTGATATTTAAGAGAAGAGCTTCCTGCGTTAATAACTAAGATTTTCATATAAAATCCACTCCTTTTTAAAAAAACCTTTGATTTCGTACTCTTTTATTATATAATAGGTTTTGGAAAGTTTCAACATTTTTTTAAAGAAAGGAGCCGCAGAATATGATCTATGCCATTGTTTGCGAATTTAATCCCTTCCACCATGGCCATCAATACCTCTTGAAAAGTCTGCCCAAGAAGCAAGGGGACTATACAGTTTGCATCATGAGCGGCTCTTTTGTGCAGCGGGGAGAGCCGGCCGCCTTTGATAAATGGAGCCGCGCCGCCGCCGCCATCCGAGGGGGCGCCGATCTGGTATTAGAGCTGCCGATTCCTTATGTGCTCTCCGATGGAAACCGCTTTGCGGCCATGGGCGTGCGCCTTGCGGCGGCATTAGGGCAACCGGTTACCATGGCCTTTGGAACCGAGGCAGAGGATCTTTCCGGCCTTGAGCGCCTTGCCTTCCTGAAGGAGCAGGAGCTTTCAGCCCCTCTGCGCTCCTTTTTGGATCTTGGCTTTTCCTATGGGGAGGCCCGCCAACGGGCCATGGAGCAGCTTCTGCCTCAAGAGAGCGCCCTTTTGCGCTCCCCCAATAACCTTTTGGCCTATGGCTATATAAAAGAAGCAAAGAAACATAACCTTCCCACCCTTGGCATTCAGCGCTCGGCGCCCCATGATAGCGCGCCGATAGGGAATATGGCCTCCGCCTCTTATATTCGCGCCCATCGGGATCAATTTGATACCTTTTGCCCCTTCCCCCAAGGCCCCGCCTTGGATCTTCGGGCCGCGGAAGTGGGGCTCTTATCCCTTTTGAAAACCCGCTCCATCGAGCAGCTGCGGGCTTGCGCCAATATCGGAGAAGGCCTTGAAAACCGCATTGCGGCTTCCCTTACCAAAGAAAATTCCCTGCAAGGCCTCTATGATGCCATCAAAACCAAGCGCTATTCCCATGCCAAATTGCGCCGTGCGGTTATGAGCTGCGCTCTGGAGCTGCCGAAGGATCTTCCCACCCTTCCCCCGCCTTATTTGCGGGTTTTGGCCCTTGGCTCCAAGGGGCGCGCCTTGATCAAAGAATCAAAGCCGATGATTCCCTTTGCCATGAGCGGAAAGGAATGCGAAAGAATCGCCCCCGCTCTTTTCGCCGCCGAGCGAAAAGCCACCGACCTTTGGTATAGCTGGTGCGAAAAACCGGCCCCTGCGGGAGAGGATTATCGCAGAGGGATCCTTCGAATTTTTGAATAAAACTTGCCAAATTGGATAAAATAGTATATAATGGCAATTAATGTTGACGGTGGGAATAGCCCAAGCGGGGCTATTCCATAATTAAAAAAGGCTTTCAGAGCGGTATGGGAAGCCTTCATCATCCCCCTTTAAAGCGTTTTTTTCGAGCGCAGGTAAAGGGGTTGTTATAATGTTGTTTATTATATTTTTAAAGGAGAATCAATGGAAAAAACAAAAAAAGAAACAGTAAGCCGCGCAGCAGTGCGCAAGGAAAAATTTAAGAAGAATACATTGAGTATTGAAGATCTGATCAACGGAAATGATATGATCCAAGCGGCAGGCGGCAAGCGCGGCTCTGCCATTGCGGAAGAAAAGATTGCCCGCAAGCGCCCCGCGCCCGCCCGCAAGAAG
The DNA here is from genome assembly GCA_045544255.1 of Eubacteriales bacterium. Lineage (GTDB taxonomy): Bacteria > Bacillota > Clostridia > Oscillospirales > QAKW01 > QAKW01. Next base: position 3,941 of record JAZPYP010000041.1, read on the forward strand.
GCGGAAGCCCCTGCAAAGAAAGGGGCGGCACCGACCAAAAAGAGCCCTGCCAAAAAAGCGGGCGAGCCTGCAGCAAAAAAAGCGGCCGAGAAAAAGAGCCCTGCGCCCAAAAAGGCAGCGCCCAAGAGCGCGCCCAAGCGGGCTCCCAAAAAGCCCCTTAGCAAACTGAAGATCATTCCCCTTGGCGGCCTCGATGAGATCGGCAAGAATATGACGGTTTTTGAATATGAAGATGATATTATCATCATCGATTGCGGCTTGGCCTTTCCGGGCACCGATATGATGGGTGTGGATCTGGTGATCCCCGATATTACCTATCTGCGCAAAAATATGCAGAAGATCCGCGGCATCTTTCTTACCCATGGCCATGAGGACCATATCGGTTCTCTTCCCTATGTTTTAAAAGAGATCAATGTGCCGATCTACGGAAATAAGCTGACGATGGGGCTTGTGCGCCGCAAGCTGGCGGAGCACCGCATGGATAAAACCGCCCAGCTGCATGAGACTGCACCTGGCATGGTGATCAGCCGCGGCTGCTTCAAGGTGGAATTCATTAAGGTGAACCATTCCATTCCCGACGCGGCAGGCTTTGCCATCACCACTCCTGTTGGCATAGTGCTCCATACAGGGGATTTTAAGATCGATACCACCCCCATTCATGGCCGCCCCATCGACCTTGCGCGGATCGGGGAGCTGGGCAAAGAGGGCGTTTTGCTGCTGATGGCCGATTCCACCAATGCCGGCCGCCCCGGAATGGCTTCTTCCGAAAAGAAGGTGGGCAAGGCCCTTTTGAAGATTTTTGAAGGGGCGCCCGATAAGCGGATCATTGTGGCCTCTTTTGCCTCTAATGTTCATCGGGTGCAGCAGATTATTGATGCTTCGGTGAAATTCGGCAGAAAGGTGGCCGCTTCGGGGCGCTCGATGGAGAGCGTTATTGCAGTGGCTCAAGAGCTTGGCTACCTGAAGATGCCCAAGGGCACCTTAATCCCCTTGGATCAGGTTTCCAAATATCCCCATGAACGGGTAACGCTGATCACGACCGGAAGCCAAGGGGAGCCCATGAGCGCTCTCTACCGCATGGCATTTTCCGACCACCGCACCATCTCGGTTTCTCAAAACGATCTGATCATTATTTCCGCCTCCCCCATTCCCGGCAATGAGCGCCTTGTCAGCAGAGTGGTCAATGAGCTGGAAAAACTGGGGGCCACAGTCGTGGATAATAAAATGGCCGATGTTCATGTTTCGGGCCATGCTTGCCAAGAAGAACTGAAGCTTCTGCTTGGGCTGGTGAAGCCCAAATTCTTTATGCCGGTGCATGGCGAATTCCATCATCTTTCCGCCCATGCCCAGCTTGCGCTGGAGGCAGGGCTTGGGGAAGAGCAGATCTTTGTGAGCGAAAACGGAAGCATTCTGGAACTGACCGAAAAAAGCGCAAAGATTACCGGCTCCGCAGGGGCAGGCGCAGTGATGGTTGATGGCATCGGCGTTGGCGATGTTGGCAACATTGTGCTCCGCGATCGAAAGATCCTCTCTCAGGAGGGCATCATCATGGCGGTGGCGGCAGTCAACCGCGCCACCAAAGAATTGGTGGGGAAACCCGAGATCATCACCCGCGGCTTTATCTATGTGAAGGAAAATGAAGATCTGATGGAAGAGGCCCGCTATGTGGTGGAAACCGCATTGAAAAAGAGCTTCGCCCGCGGCGGCGCCGATTTTGCCGCCCTGAAAAGCGATATGCGGGATGCCCTTGGCTCCTATATTCAAAGCAAGACCAAGCGCGCGCCGATGATCATTCCTGTGATCATGGATGTATAAAAAAACGATAAAAGATAGCAAATAGGCTGAAAAATCGCAAGATTTTCAGCCTATTTTGTTTTTAAAAGCGGTTGCTTTTTTTAATCAAAACGATTATACTTATTTACAGCATCGGTCGTCGATATCCCTGCCCACCCAGATGATATCCTCCCCGATCCGCTCCACTTCGCACCATGGAACCCTTCGGTTGCCCTTGCCAAAAAGGCCAAGGCCTTTGGCGCAAAGCACCAAGGCCGAAATTTTTCCGCAGGCGCAATCGATGAGCAGATCCTTCGGATAGCCCAGCTTTTTGCCGGAGCAGGCCACGACGACTTCCTTGTTCTTTAAGCATTCAAAGGAAATCTCCATTCTGATTTCTTCCCTTCTTTAAAAAATATTGCTATTTATCATATGAAAGGATTCCCTATTATGAGTACACGATTTATTGAAGACGCTCAATCCGCCGCCCGCGAGCTGATCGAAATTGCCAAGCTGAAGGAAGGCGATCTTTTGGTTGTGGGCTGCTCTTCCAGCGAAATTCTCGGCGAGAAGATCGGCACCCATTCCGCCGCCGAGGTTGGGGAGCAGGTTTTTGCCGCCATCCATGAAGTTTGCAAGGAGCGGGGCATCGCCATCGCCGCCCAATGCTGCGAGCACTTGAACCGCGCCCTGATTTTGGAAGAGGCGGTGGCAAGAGCAAGAGGCTATGAAATCGTAAATGCCGATCCCCAACCAAAGGCAGGGGGCTCCTTTGCCACCGCCGCCAAAAATCAGCTCGATGCCCCTTGCGCAGTGGAGCAAATCAAAGCAGAAGCAGGGCTGGATATCGGCGGAACCCTGATCGGTATGCATCTTAAGGCAGTGGCGGTTCCTGTGCGGCTTTCTATCAACCATGTGGGAGAAGCGCTCCTTCTGGCCGCCCGCACCCGCCCCAAATTCATCGGCGGCGAGCGCGCCTGCTATCGGGAAGACCTTAAATAAGGAGGCGGCCAACCATGAATATGGAGCGCTACCAAACCAAACGGGCGGAGATCATCAAAAAGCATCGCCGCAAGATCCTCTCCACCCTCTTGCCGATCCTCGGCATTGCCATCGCTGCGGCCGCCGCCGCGATCGCCATCTTCGGCAGAGATGCCGCCGGCTACCCTTATATGGGAGTAATTTTAGTAGGGGACCTGCTGGTTACGGTGATCTACCTCACTATGCGCCTTGCGGTGCTGAACCATCGCAAACAAAAGGAACTGCTCCTCTTCGAAGAAGAAGAACTCTCCTCCCCCTTTCATAAACTATAAATTTAAGGGGCTGTAAAAATAGTCCGAACCCCAAAAAAGGGGCCGTAAAAAATTCATTCGAATTTTTTACAGCCCCTTCGTTATCCATTTTATTAAAAACCGCTCAGCTCTGCATAAGTTCAACTAACCAAATCAAAGATTTGGAGTTTCACTTAAAAATGAGTGCATCTCTCGTTGCGGCGATCCCGACGGCGTATTTTAGATACGCCGAGTGGTCGGCTCGATGGGAGAGGTGCTTATTTTCTATTAAAAACCGCTCAAAATGAGTGCATCTCTCGTTGCGGCGATCCCGACGGCGTATTTTAGATACGCCGAGTGGTCGGCTCGACGGGAGAGGTGCTTATTTTCAGCGGTTTTACCGTAGTTTTTGACAGTATTGGGTGCATAACTTATCTGTGCATTCGCAACATTGCAGGGCCACATTGGTTACTTCCCAGAACCGTTCGGGATAGATCATCACACTCAGTTCCCAGACGAGGAAGGCAAGGACCGCCATTCCAACAAGGGAGAGGGAGAAGAAGCCGCCCAAGAAAGAGAGAGGGGCAAACATCATCAGATGATCCCAATTAAAGATGCGGCAGGTGGTGCAGCATTTATTCTTCATGATCAAGCGGAAGGGGCACCAGATCAGAACGCAGATGAGATCGCAGACATAAAAGAAAACGGCAATCATGAAAATCGCCCGCCGATTTAAGGGCCCGAAAAGATAAAGAGCGCCCAGAAGGAGCGTTAGCAGCCCCCAAAGGATCATCACCTTATAGGCCGCCTTGGTGGCACTCACCACATGGTTTTTCAAAGCTTCTTTTTTGAATTTTTCCCGAATGGGGCGGAAGCGATTGGCAAAGAGCTTTTGGGAGCCTAAAGCCAAGCGGTTTTTAATGGGCAGAATTTGCAGGAACATATCGATCACCCAAATCCCCCAAAGGAGATGAAGGGGCGAAAATTCCTTAAAAAAGCGCCACCCTTCCAAAACCCCGAACCATTCCGGCTTTAAAAAGCAGGCCGCAAGGCAAAGGATAAAGGCTAAAATACGCCCGCATAATCTTAAAATATAATTTCTTCTGGTTGGCGACATGCTCTCTCCTTACTGCCACGCCTGACAAATAATAATTTTTCGCCCAAGTCCGCATCATCACTTGCAATACGGCACTAAAAAAATAAATGCTCGATTAAGATTTTGGTGCCGATCCCGATCAGGATCAGCCCGCCGAAGATCTGGGCCTTTTCCTTAAGCAGCCCGCCGAAGATGCGGCCGATATAAACCCCTGCGGTGCTGATCAGGAAGGTGCTGATCCCGATGATGGCAACCGTTAGGTAGGCCTCGCTATAGGCGCTGATATCGGCAGTCATTCCAATGCCCACTGCAAGGGCATCGATGCTGGTGGCCACTCCTTGAATGAAAAGATTTTTCGGGCAATAGGGATTGGCAACCGCCTCTTCCTCTTCCTTTTTAAGGGCGCCGCGGATCATATTTCCGCCGATGCCCGCCAAAAGGATAAAGCCGATCCAATGGTCGATGGCAGAGATATATTTCATAAAACTCATGCCAAGGAATAGGCCGATCAGGGGCATGGCGGCCTGAAAAAGGCCAAAGGTGAGGCCATCGGCAAGGGCATGGCGAGGCTTTAGCTTCCCGCCACACATTCCGTTGGTTACCGATACTGCAAAAGCATCCATCGAAAGGCCGATGCCTAAAATAATCGCTGTTATCATTCAAAAAGCTCCCCCAATCCTTCCCAGGATTTTTCTGCATTCTTCATCTTTTGCATCAGTTGATAGGCGCGCTCTTCGGTTTTTTTCAGGGTTTGGGGATCCTTCACCGCAAGCTTAAGTTCTTCCATTTGCTCAACGGTGCTTCTGCCGTAGGCAGCGGCGAGGGCTTCCTCGGTGCATCTCCATACTCTGCTTAAGCCATATTCAGCGCGCTCTTCGGCCTCTTTGATGGCTTTAAGGAAATCTTCCTCGCTGCCGCATTGATAGCGAACATCACCAATCGTTGTATAAATCATGCCCTCTTCTCGCTCCGCAAGAGAGGTATAAAAGGTGGGGAGCAGGAAGATCACTTCCTCTCCTTCCACCCAAGGGTGGGCTCTGAAATAATATTCCCCTCCTTTAGAAAGAAGGGTGCGATCGGGGAAGGTTTCGCTATTGCCAAGGACCGCAACAGTAATCACCCGATCCGGCATATAGCCATAAAGATCCTCGGTGATCTCCACGCTATAGAAGGTATTTTTGCCCATATCGGCATCATAAAAGGTGAGCAACCGATCCTCGGCGGCGCGGCCCAGAACCTTGCCGATAAATAAAAGGTCGCCGCTGCCAAAGGAGCCTTCCACCCCTTCGATCAAGCCATCCATCTTTGCCTGCTCTTCCTGCTTTTTTGAAGCGCAGCCGCAAAGAAGCAATGCGGCTACCAAGAGCAGGGCTAAAATTTTATGCAGATTTTTCATCCGAATTTTCTCCATAGATCATCTCCAGCTGATGATAAAACAATTTTTGCCGATCATAAAAATCAAATTTACTGAAATACATACTATAGGCCACATCATCAAGCTTCATGCCGAATTTTGTTTCGATCTCTTCCTTCAAGGCCTTGGGCTGCACATATTCAGCCGTCAGATCAAAGGATAAGGGATCAATATGAGTATCGATCAGGCCCTTGGCGAAAACTTCGGTGCCGCGGGTGGCGCGCAGAGTGGTATCGGTGAAGCGGGCAAGCTCCAGAAGGGTGCCGTAATCGGTTTTGGTATAAAGCCGAAGCATTCGAGGCGCCCAGGCATCCTGCGCATCTTCGACCAAAAGCTCCGCCGAGCGGATATCGAAGATGGAAAGGCCTTCCGGCATGGTCATCTCAAAGGTAGAGGAGGCGCCAAGCTCAAAATCATCTTTGCCCAAGGTATCCAAATTATAGTCCTTATAATAAGAGCCTTCATGGGCAGCATAAAAACGCAACCTCAATTTCATGGTTCCATCATAATCCATCAGTTCGCGATCGCCGATCAGCCCTTTTTTAACCAGTTTGCTGATCAATGCGTTTTGATTTTCGATGCTTAAGGTTTCAATATCCAGATAAAGGGTATCGCCGCCGGAGATGCCAAGGGCTTCCAGCGCTTCATATTTCATGGCCTTTTCGTGAACCGTTTCTTTTTTATTTTGGCAGACCGCCAGAACGAAAGGATAAAGCTCCCGCACCTGATTGAGATAAGCGTTTGAACTATTTAAGATAAGGGAAGCGCCGGTGCTTTCTTTAGAGAATACCATGGCCGAATCCCAATCATCGGCGGCAAGAAGCATCCGCTCCCCGCCCAAAAGGAAGGAAACCTTTGCCCATTTGCAATGCCAGCTTCCATATTGCCCCTTTGCATCGGGCAAGAGAGAAAGCTTATAATCGGCAATATCAAAGGGCGAGATAGAGGAAGGCAAGATCAGAGTAAACTGATCGGTGCTTCCGCTCTCAAAATTATCAATATTGCGATTTTGCAGAGTATATTCAAGATAGCTGCCATCCTTTAAGGTCAGCACCAGATTCACATTGCCCCGATCCAGATCCACCCGCTCCTTGGAGCGAAGGTTATGGTAGGTTTCGGTCTGCACCGTTACCTGCAGGCGATTGGTGGCGCCGAAGCAATCAAGGGCCGCCAAAACGGGCTCTGCCCGATCAGGCTTTGCCGAAAGCCGCCGCACCAACACCGCCTCATCGGCCAGATAAGAAGCGCGCAAAAGGGAAGAGGCGATAGCAAGGGCAAAAATGCCAAGTATCAGCCCCACCATGGCATACATTCGCCTTGCATAGCGCCCCCGCAACCGCAGGCCTATCTGCTCCCTTTGGAAGGCATGGCGAATGCGGCGCAAGCTCCATCGGCATTGAACCCGAATCGCCTTCCATAGCCGCTTTCTTCGATATTGCATTTTTGCTTTATTAAAAAATTTCAAGCTTTTGAGGCTCCTTTGCTTTTGCATATTTCGATATTAAGCAAACACGAGTAATCCGAACCTGATTTTAAGGGGCGGATTATTTGTGTTTTCTGTGTTAAAATACTCGTTAATCCGGTAGGATTAACTGCGTTTTATGCCTTGCAAACCCAAAAATCCGCTCCCTTAAAATTCTTCGACCTTAAAATGAGCAGAATTTCAGATGATTTTTGGTGCAGAGAAGTTTGTAAGGCTGTCGCCTACAAACCTTCGATAAACTAAAAAGCGCTGAAATCATGCCATTTTAGGCAGGTTCGGATTATTCGTGTTTGCTTATCTTATATGATAACATAAATTTATGAAAAAATATAGTTTTTTTAAAAACTTTACGAATATTCTTGCCGCCCCGCTCCCATACTATAGCCGGATCATATTTTAATAAGGAGAGATTATTATGAATAAAATCGCTTTGATCTTGGCCATTATCGGCTGCTTGAATTGGGGGCTTGTTGGCCTTTTCCAATTTGATCTGGTGGGTTGGCTTTTCGGCGGAATGGATTCTGTTGTGAGCCGGATCATCTTTGTGGTGGTGGCATTGGCAGGCCTTTGGTGCATCAATCTGCTCTTTAAGGACCTTGGCCCTGAGCGGAGAGATTCCATTCGCTGACCGCATAATGATGAATTGCCGCCCCAAAAATAAACCGCCGAAAGTAATTTTTCGGCGGTTTTTTATTTAAGAAAATTTTTATGCGTTCTTTTTACCCTTTTTAATCAAAAGGTTATTAATCTTGGTATGGGGATCCAGAAGGCCGCTGATGGAAGAATCATGGTTCAGGGTATCCAAGATATAGGCGATATATTTGGAAAGATCAACAGGGCAATACCATTCGCGGGCGAGAAGCTCGGGAGTGGTATAAATACCATTGGTAGTGAACACTCTCTTGAAATAGCCCGCCTTATAGGCTTCATCGAAATGCTCAAGGCCATTGCAGAAGAGACCAAAGGTGGTGCAAACATAGATATTGCGGGCATTGAGCTCTTTGAGCTTCTTGCCAAGATCCAGAACACTATCGCCGGAGGAGATCATATCATCAACAATGATCAGATCTTTTCCTGCAACATCCGCGCCCAAATACTCATGGGCAACAATGGGATTGCGGCCATTGACCACCCGGCTATAATCGCGGCGCTTATAGAACATACCCAGATCTACGCCCAATACAGAGGAGAAATAGATGCCTCTTGCCATGGCGCCCTCATCGGGGCTGATGATCATCAGATGCTCGGGATCGATCTCGATATCGGGCACATTATTAACCAGCGCCTTGATCATCTGATAGGTGGGCATTACATTATCAAATCCATGGTCGGGAATGGCATTTTGAATACGGGGATCATGGGCATCAAAGGTGATGATATTGGTAACGCCCATGGCGGCAAGCTCCTGCAGAGCGGTGGCACAGTCGAGAGATTCTCTGCTGGTGCGGCGATGCTGGCGCCCTTCATAAAGCATCGGCATGATCACATTGATTCTGCGGGCCTTGCCAGCAGATGCGCCGATAATTCTCTTCAGATCGGCATAATGATCATCGGGGCTCATGGGCACCTTTTTGCCATACATGGTATATTCCACACCATAATTAAAGCAATCGGTAACGATATAAAGATCCAAGCCCCGAACAGATTCTCTGATCAAGCCCTTCGCCTCACCGCTTCCGAAACGGGGGCAGACCACATCGATCAAAAAGCTTTCCCGCTCATAGCCGCGGAAATCAAGATCGCTCTTATGCTCATGCTCCCGCTCCTTGCGCCATTTCACCATATAGAAATCAATCTTTTTGCCAAGCTCCTCGCAGCCGGGCATTGCGATGATTCCGATCGGGGCAACAGGAACATCCACCAAATTTTCCAAATAATCCGCCATCTTTTGCTTCCTCCTCATAAACACAAAAATTACACTATTATTCTACTATATTTTTACCCCCTTGCAAAGACTTTTTTCAAAATTCCCAAAATATTGACAAAATGCCGAAAAGAATCCCCAAATATTGGTTATTTTTATCAATCTCCATTGCAAAAGGGCGCTATGGGGAGAAGAGAATAATAATTGAAATTATGAGGGGATCGTGCTATAATAAACAGAAGATGAAGATATTGCTTAAATAGGAGTAACACATATGAACTACGATATAAATCGTTTATTTTCTGTTCAGAACTGCCGCGTGGTATTTGGGTTGGTCTCCTCCGATGCCGATCGCATCAAAGAGGCCGTTTGCCAAAGGGAGCCTCGTTTTCAAAGGGCCCTTCCTTCGGCCCTCGGCCCCAAAAAACTCGGCCCCTTTAAGCTTAAAAACAGAACGCGTCTTTGGAATATTTTAAAAAAGACCGAGGAAGCCAAAAAGCAAGGCGCCGATTTCTTAAATAGGCAAATGAAGCTGATTCGGCTCTATGCCTATGAGGCCCGCTTTCCTTCGGTGCTCTCTGAGCCCCAGCTAGAGCGCGCTTCGGCGCTCTATGGCGCCTTAAGCGGGCAAAGCGATTTTCTGATCAACGATTGGGATACGATTTTTGAAGATAACGAAAACTTCAAATCCAACGGCGCCATTATTGCAAACTGGTTATACCGCTATAAGCGGCGGCAGCGAGGCGGCTATCGCGCCTTCAATATGATCTGGCTTACCGATCTGAAGGATTATGAGGTGATGGAGCTTCTGGGCGAAGAAGGGCGGCAATCCGCCTTCTATTCTTTCTTCACCATCAAGGATGGGGCGCTCATTCGCTGCCATCCCGATCGCCTTATGGAAAGCTATCAGGAGCACCTTGCCAAAGAAGAGCGCAAGGCGGCGGAACAAAAGAGAAAGGCAGAGCAGGAGGCCGGAAGAAAAGCGGAAGAAGAGAAAAAGGCGCCTGCTGCAGCCCCTGCTGCAAAGAAGCCTGCCTCGGCGGCCGATCCGGCAGAAGAGCATTATCAGGAAGGAAGAAAATACGATACCTTTTCCGGCTACGGCCTGAAAACCGCTGAGAATGATCCTCAAAGAGCCATCTCTTTTTATACCTTGGCGGCAAAGAGCGGCAATCTGAAGGCTCAAAACTGCCTTGGCGCTATCTATCAATATGGCTTTCATGTGGTTGATATCAATATGGCCAATGCCATCTATCTTTTTACCTTGGCGGTATTTAATAAATCCTATAACGAGGCATGCGCCGATGAGGATACAAAATGGGGCTATAACCACGCCCGCGAAAGCTTAAAGAAAATCATGAAGCAGACCAACAACGGAATCGATATTGTGCGCCAGATTGCAGGCGACGATGCCAACGACTTTATTGCAGATGTAGAGGAAGAGATCTCCCTTGCAAAACATTTTCATAAAACGATGGAAAGGATTAAAAAGGAATGGGAAGAGGACGAAAAATACAATGCGAGACACTCTCGATAAAACCGGATTTTTCCAAAGGCGCTCTTATGAGCCTGAAAATCAACCATGAAGAATGGCTTCAAGAGGAATCCCCTCTTTTTTGCCTGATGGTGCGGGATCGCGCCGGTCAGCGCACCTCTCTTTCGGCCAAAGATGCAAAAGCCCTTGAATGGGGAGAAAATTTCGGGCGATACTCCGCTTTAGATGCGGGGATTGAAATCTCTCTCCGCTTGGAGGAGCAAGGGGGAGAGGCGGCATGGTTTCTTTCCGCAAAGCCCAAGAGAGAGGATCTTTTGATCGAATGGATCGAAGGCCCCGCCCCGATTTTGCCCTCTTTGGAAAAGCAGGGAGCCACCCTTCTTTATCCTTATAACGAAGGGGCTTTGGTTGATAACGAAAACCGCCGCCTTGGGCGAGAGGAAGGGGGATACCCTTCCATGGGAGCCGATCCCATCTTCCCCAATATGGTTTTTGCGCAAATGCTGGGCTATTTTTGGAAGGAGCGCGGCCTTTATCTTGGGGCCCATGATCCCGATCGGGGGGTTAAAGGAATTGATTACCTGCCTGCCCCAAGCGGCGTTGGGCTGCGCATGCGGCTTTATTGCGGCAAGGATTTCGGCGAAGAATACGCCCCCCAGTGGCCTCTTATCTGGGCGGCGATCGGCGGCCGCTGGGAGGATGCGGCAGAGCGGTATCGGCAATGGAATGATCAGAATCTTCCGCCGAAAGCCAAGAAAATTGCCGAAAACCCCAATCTTCCCGCTTGGTATGCCGATTCGCCTTTGGTGGTTACCTATCCGGTGCGGGGGCAGCACGATACCGATGAAATGAGCCCCAATTCTCTCTTTCCTTATTGCAATGCCCTGCCCCTTTTGGATCAGATCGCCAAGGAGACCGAAAGCCGCCTGATGGTGATTTTAATGCACTGGGAAGGCACTGCTCCTTGGGCTCCGCCCTATACCCTGCCGCCCTATGGGGGCGAGAAGCCCTTCCGCGCTTTTCAAAAGGCACTGAAGGAGCGAAACCATCTTCTTGGGGTTTACTGCTCCGGCTTTGGATTTACCAAAAAGAGCAATCTGACTGATTTTACTGCCGATCCTGCGCCCCATATGGATGCCTTTTGCGCCGATGAGCGCGGCGAGGTTGCCCTCAGCAAGATCTGCACCAAGCAGCGGGTGGGCTACGATATCTGCGCCGCCTCCCCCAAAGGGCGGGAGCTGCTGATGGATGCCTATCGGCCTCTTTTGGAAAGCGGAGTGGATTATGCGCAAATTTTGGACCAAAACCATGGGGGCAGCCAATATTTCTGCTTCCATCCCCATCATGGCCACCCTGCCGCCCCCGGCCCTTGGATGACGCAAAATATGCAAGAGCTTCTCTCCCATTGGAATGAAATTGCAAAAGAGATGCTTCTTGGCTGCGAATCGGCGGCGGCCGAGCCTTTTATCGGCAATCTGCTATTCAGCGATAATCGCTTTGAGCTTAATTATAAGTTTGGCAGAGCAGTGCCCCTTTATGCCTATCTTTATCATGAATACCTGCGTAATTTTATGGGCAATCAGGTGGCCTGCCCCTTCCTTGAGGAAGAGGAAAGCCTGCCTTGGCGAATCGGCTATTCCTTTGCCGCAGGCGATTGCCTTACCTTAACCCTCTCCCCCGATGGGCAGCTCTTTAGCCATTGGGGCTCCCGCGATTTTGAGCATCGCCCCGATAAGGCGCGCTGCCTGAAGCTGATCGGCAATCTGAATCGTTTTTATCGGGAAGAAGGAAAGCCCTTCCTTTATAACGGGCGAATGATCCCCGCTCTGCCCATCGAATGCGAGGAGATCTCCTTCCCCTTGCGCCTTATCGGCGGGCGGCTCTCGCTTCCCGCTCTTCATGCAACCGCTTGGCAAAGCCAAGAGGGGGCAAGAGGGCAGATCATTGTGAACCCTTGGGAGCGGGAGCATCGCTTCCGCCTTCTGGAGAAGGAATATACCATTCCCCCCCTCTCTGCCATGAAGATTTCTTTATAAACTGCAAAAAGGCATCGAGCGAACTCGATGCCTTTTTTCTTTTTTCTTTTTTATGCTCTCTTCAGGAGAACCTCTTTTTCATATTTTTCAACGGTATCCAGCCATTCGATGCCGGCAGGAACCTTTTCGCTTTCGCAATAGGCTTCCCAAATATCGCCGAAGGGAGCAATCTTGAAGGCTTCCCGCTCGGCCATCAGGCGGGTGAAATTGCCCTCATTCTGCATGGCGGCAAAGCGCTTGGCAGGCTCCAGAAGGGCGGAAAGAAGGGCCTTTTGCATATTGCGGGTGCCCACTACCCAAGCGGCAACCCGATTGATGGAAGCATCAAAATAATCCAGCCCGATCATCACCTTATTGAGGCCATCGCAGCGCACAATCTCTTTGGCGATCTCTTTCAACTCATCGTCCAGCAGAACCACATGGTCGCTATCCCAGCGCATGGGGCGGGTTACATGCAAAGGCACCCGATCAAAGAAGGCCAGCAGGGAAGGAATCTTATCGCTCACCATTTCGGTGGGGTGATAATGGCCGTTATCAAGAAGGTTATAAACCCCCTCATGCTTCGCGGCATAAGCCATATAGAATTCATTGGAACCAACGGTATAGGCCTCAACGCCGATACCGAAAACCTTGCTCTCTACGCAATCCACAACGCCCTCAAGCTTTTCGGCAAAGATCTGATCCAAGCTATCCTGCAGGCGAAGGCGGGGGCCAAGGCGATCGGCGGGGATTTCTTTATAGCCATCGGGGATCCAAACATTGCAAAGGCTCTCGCCGCCAAGCTCTTTGGCAAAATAGGCGGCAATGCGGCGGCAAGCGATGCCATGGCGAATCCAGAAGGCGCGGATCTCTTCGTTGGGATGGCTTAAGGTGAGGCCATCGGCGGCCTTGGGATGGCTGAAGAAGGTGGGGTTGAAATCAAGCCCCAAGCCCCGCTCTTTGGCATAATCCACCCAAGCCTTGAAATGCTCGGGCTTGAGAGCATCGCGATCCACCTTATTGCCATCGAAGATGGCATAGCTGGCATGAAGATTGATCCGCTTTTTGCCGGGGATCAGCTTTAAAGCAACATCCAGATCCGCCATCAGCTCTTCGGGAGTTCTGGCGCGGCCGGGATAATTACCGGTGGTCTGAATGCCGCCGGAGAGGGCCTCGCCTGCGCTCTCAAAGCCGATAACATCATCGCCCTGCCAGCAATGAATGCTGATAGGCACATCCTTTAAAATAGCCATAGCCTTTTCAGGGTCCACCCCGAATTTTTGATATTTTTCTACTGCTGCGGTATAACGATCCATTGGAATACCTCCTGATATTTTTATAATTTTATTTTAAAATATCACGCTGAATTTGCAATCCTTTCTTTAAAAGACAGCAAATTCACCTTCTATTTTTGGAAAAATCAACCCTATAAAACAATCGTTTTGCCCAAAGCGAAGCTATAGATCTCTTTGCGGACCACTTCAAGCCCCTTCATGCGCCCAAGGGCCTCGGCATAGAGCTCCATCTGCACCCGATAGCGGTCGATCAATTGCTGCTCCTTTTCTACCCGATCGGTCTTATAATCCAAAAGCACTGCTTTCTTGCCAAAAACACTATAGCAATCGATTACCCCTTGGATCAGGATCTCGCCCTCGGCGCCCTTTCCGAAGATCTCTTCGGCAGGGAGGGGGAAGAGAAACCGCTCTTCCTTGCTATAATATTCTGCCGCGAGCAGGGTTTTAAAGCTTTCGCTTTCAATAAAGCCTTGGATCTTTTCCAAAGAGATCATCTCTTTTTGCTTTGGCAAGATAAAGCCTTCTGCCACCAAGCGGGAAAGCTCCTCTTCCGGCGCCTTGGCAAGGCGGGAAAAATCGGCAAACTGCAGCGCCTGATGCACTGCATTCCCGATCTCATTGCCCCGCGGGGCAAAATGGGAAAGGAACCTCGGCTTTGCGGGGCGGATCTGCTCTTCCAAAAGCTCCTCCGCCTCTTCATCGGCAAGGCGCATTCCCTTCAATTCCGAAACAGAAAGCTTAGCAGGCAGCCGCATAGCGCCCTCATGAGGATAGCGCCAATGGAGCCGCGCGCGTAACAAAGCGGCATCGAGAGGCATGGTTTTCTCTTCCTCTTTTGCCACCCGCTCCCCCGATAGGGCTTGGGGGCACTGATAGGCCAGCCCAAGAGCAGGGTAATCCCCTTCTTCGCCCCGCAGCAGCGCCCCTTCCTTGGCGCCTGCCAGAAGGGTAAAGATCCAGCGGGCAAAGGAAGCATCCTTCCCGCGGATCAGCCATGGGGGCAAAGCCCCTTGGCGGGCGGCCCCTTCCATGGCCCATTGGCTGCTTTTATCCTCGGCAACGGTTGCGCATAAAAGCAATCGGCTTTGGGCGCGCGTGAGAGCCACATAGAGCACCCGCTCCTCTTCGCTGATGCTATCGGTGATGGTTTGAGAGGCCAAAACCTTTTGCCCCAAAGAGCGGCAACGGAAGAAAAGCTCGGGGCGGATCTCCTCCACAGCCGCGCCATAGCGCGGGTGGAGCAAAATCCGGCCGTCCTTATCCCGCAGGTTACACCGCTTTTGAAGATCGGCCAAAATGCAGATGGGAAATTCCAAGCCCTTGGAGCGATGGATCGACATAATCTGCACAGCATCTTCCTCGGCCTGCAGCCGCACCCCGCTCTTGGCGGCGGCGCTATTTTGGCGAATATGCTGCACAAATCCATATAGCCCCTTATAGCCATCCTGCTCGAAGCGCCTTGCTTCCTCGCAAAGCTCCTCCAGATTGGCGCAAAGCTCGGCCCCGCCCTTCTTGGAAGCATAATATTCCATAATCCCGCTTTCCGAGAAGATCCGCTCCATCAGTTCATAAACATAAAGGGTGCGGGAAAGGGCCCGATACCGCTGAATTTTCTCAAGGGCATTTGCGGCCTCTTGATCGGTTTTGCTCCGTTCCAAAAGATCCTCATATAAAAAGGTATTCTTGCGGCGAAGGGCCCCAAGGCTCCCCACCGAGAAGCGAAAATAATCCCCATAGAGCAAAGAAACCATGGCCACATCATCATAGGGGTTATTCAAAACCATCAGATAAGAGAGAATGCTCTGCACCTCCCAAAGCTCATAAAAGGGAGTGCTTTCCTTATCGTTGATCACCGGAACGCCAAGGGCGGAAAGCTCCCGCTCAAAGATGGCGGCGCTTCCGGTAACAGTGCGCAAAAGGATCGCAAAATCCCGATAGGTGGCCGGCCGCCGACCGCCGCCGGGGAGAAGGATCTCGCGCCCCTCTTCCTTAAAGGCTTTGATCCAGGCGGCAATATGCCTGGCATTCTGCACGGTTACATCCAGCTTCTTGCCGGTGCGCGGATCGGCTTGGGGCAAAAGATGATGAAGCTCGGCCACCGCGGCCTCCCCTTCATCAAATTCCCGCTTTGCCTGCATCTTTTCCCGCTCATCATAGCAAACACCGCCGAGGGCAGGGCTCATGATCGATTCAAAGATGCCATTGACCAAGCGG
Source organism: Eubacteriales bacterium (assembly GCA_045544255.1). Lineage (GTDB taxonomy): Bacteria > Bacillota > Clostridia > Oscillospirales > QAKW01 > QAKW01. The sequence goes on from JAZPYP010000041.1 coordinate 19,861, forward strand.
ATCACCCCCGGATGGGAGCGATAATTCTCTTTCAGCTCCAAAACCGTTGGCTTTTTCAGCTCTACTTCCGAAAAGGGCTCGGATGCCGCCCGCTTTTCAGCAAATATCTCCGGCTCGGCGCCGCGAAAACGATAGATGCTCTGCTTAATATCCCCCACCATGAAAAGATTTTTTCCATCATCGGAGAGGGCTCTGAAGATCAGATCCTGCGCGCGGTTGCTATCTTGAAATTCATCGATGATGATCTCATCATAATCTTGCCGCAGATCCAGCGCCAAGGAAGAGGGCTTAAGCAGATCGGCGGCAGGATCATAATCCTCCACCAAGAGCTGCACAGCAAACCGCTCCATATCCTGATAAGAGATATAGCCGAGGCGCCGCCGCTCCTCCTGCATCTTCAAAGAAAGCGCCTTGCAGGCGGAAAAATAGGCTTTCAGCAGCTGCCCTTGATGGGCAATGCGCTCCAGCTCTTGCTGCTCCGAAAGGGCAACCGCCTCCAAAAGGGGCGCAAAATTTTTCTTAAAGCGATCCCGCCGCTTTTTAAATTGCTCCTTGGCTTCCATGCCGCTTCCCTTTTCGGTAAGGGCATCTATGCGCAGGGTTGCGAAGCGGATTTTTTGCACCTCTTCCCGAAAGGCAGAAAATTTACGCTTTTCAAGGGCGGGGAGCAAGGGATCGAGCATGAGCCGCTCGGCGCGCAGAAAATCCAAAAAGGGCGGAAATTGCGCAAAATAGGGATCCCGCTCCATGGAATTTAAAAGATGATCATATTCGCTCAAAAGCTCATGGATCAACTGCTTAAAATATTGGTAAAGCCCATCCTCGCCAAAGCAGGCAAAGAGCCCCTCTTCGGTGCGGGAAAAGGGCTTCATGGCCTGATCGATAAAGCGATCGGGCAGGGGCTGGCCCTCTAAAAAGGCCATGCCTTCTTTTAAAAGCCCTTTGAGCTCCTCATCATCGCGGCCGCCGGAAAAGGCTGCAAGCAAAAGGCGGGCTTCTTCATCCTCGCGGCTATAATAAGCCTCCACCAGCTCTTCCACCTGCTCTTCCAGCATGGCGCTCTCGTCCTGCTCCTCAATCAAGCGGCAGCGCGGATCCAGATCCAGCTTTTGGAAATGGCGGATAATCAAATCAAGGCAGATGCTATGAATGGTGCCGATCTGGGCGCTCTCGATGAGGGCGCTTTGCTCCATTAAATGATCGCCGCCTTCTTCGGCCACCGCTTGATCCACTGCCCGCTTGATCTTCATCCGCATCTCATCGGCGGCGGCGCGGGTATAGGTCATAATCATCAATCGGCGGATATCGCCGCCCTGCTCCTTCAGATAGCGAAGCACCCGCTCCACCAAAACAGTGGTTTTGCCGCTTCCTGCGGCGGCGCTCACCAAAAGGGCATGGCCGCGGCCTTTAATGGCCTTTTCCTGATCGGAAGAAAATTGAATTTTACTCATTGCTCTTCCTCCTGATTTTTCTTTTCCTGCTCCCTCCAGCCAAAGGGCTCCTCCTGCCAGATCCGCTCTTTGCCGCCGGCCTCTTCATAGCGGCAAACTGCCTTAAAATCGCAATAGCGGCAGGCATCTTGCTCTTTGCCTTTTAAGGGAGCGACGCGGGTATCCCCCGCAAAGATGGAGCGAGCGGTATCCTTCAGGATCTCTTCCATATGGTCGACCATCTCTTCCATCAGTCGGGGCTCATAGGCCTTCACATTGCTCTTCAAAGCCCCATCCTTGGTATAGGCAATTTTAAAATGACGGGCGCCCGCCTGCTGATCCAAGGCAGCAAGGGCCGCGGGATCGGCAGAAAAGGCGCCGCCCCGCTTATAAAACTCTCTTAACCGCTCTTCCAGCTCCTCCGGCGGGAAGGCTTCTTTAAATTCAGGGGTATGGGCCTCCATATAGCAGGCGGCGGCAGGGCGGGGATCCTTGAAAAGCCCTGCCTGCTTAATACCATAAAGATAGATCGGAAGCTGCACTCCGGTGCGGTTGGTGATGCCCCGAAGATCAAAGGATTGGCGGCCGGTTTTATAATCGGTTACCTTCAGGTAGGTGGCACCGTTTTCCTCATAGGTATCCACCCGATCAATGGAGCCGATCAGCTCCACTTCTCTTCCATCCTCCAAAGCAAGCGGATGGCCTCCAAGGGAAAATTCCGCGCCATAGGGGATAAACTTTCCTTCTTTTAGTTCCGCTACCACATTTTCCGCCACGCGGCAGAATAGCCCTGTCATACGCTTGAAAAGGGCATCGAAACGATTGCTCCGCTCCAGATCCTGCAGCGTTTCTTGCAGATAGCGGCGGGCCATATCCTCTCCAAAGCGTTGAATTTCCTCTTTTGTATACTTATCGTAATTAAACCCTTCCTTTTGCAGGGTTTTAATGAGCTGCTCCATGCCATCATGAATAAAGGTGCCGATATTGGCGGCATCAAACCGAATCGGCTCATTGGCGCGGATCCGCATGGTCTTTTCCATAAAATAATGGAAGGGGCAATTTTGGAAAAGGCTGATCTGGCTATAGCTGAGCCGCAGCCGATTTCCAAAAATTCTTTGGACCACTGCTTGGGGCAACGCCTCTTCCTGCTCCCGCTCCGGGGGCAGAGCCGAGCCGATCTCGGCCAAGATCCCCTCCCTTAAGAGGGGCTTCCATGCGGCAAGTTCCCTTGCGCTCTCTTCGGTGGCCGCAAAATCATAAAGATCCATCTGCTCCCGCAAGATCGGCGATAAATTGCAAAGCTTTTGCAATTTTTGCAGATAAATGGAGGGGATCATAGGGCTGCCGTCCATCTGAAAGGCGCTATGGGAGAAGATCAGTTCATGGGAGGCGGAAAAGAGCGCCCCATAGAACCGATATTGCCCTTGCAGGGTATTTTGCTTCAGAGTGGCGTTGCAGGGCAGATGATGCTCTGCAAAAAGGCGCCGCTCCCGATCCCCGATCAAGCCCTGATCCGAAATCGGCATCGGCAAAAGCCCCTGACTTGCGCCCACCACATAAAGCACCTTTACCCCCTCCAAGCGGCAATGGGCAACCTCGCCCATGCTAACCGCATCCAAGGATTGGGGCGCCAAATGAAGGGCGGTCTGCTCGGCGCAAAGGCCGATCAATTCCTCCAAAGCATAAAGGGAGAGCGGCTCTTTGCCGAAAACCTCATAGATATCATCTAAAATATCCATCATCACCCCATAATGCTTCATATATTCCTTGCTGATCCGCCGATATTGCTGGGCGATCCAGCTTTCTTTAGCGCTATTGGCCGCATTAAGATATTCCTCTGCCCGCGCGGTGATCTGCTCCTCGATGGAAAAATCGCAAAAGAGCCGATAAAGGGCCTCGGCCAATGCTTCGCCGCTCCCCTCTTTGGCCCGATCCCGAAAGGCAAGGAGCGGGGCGCGAAGGCGATCCCGAAGGCCATTAAGGGCCGCAAGATCCTCTTCGCTTTTAGCAGTGCGGGGGCGAAGGCCGCCGGGGTTTTGCGCGAAAGGCTCTTCCCGAATCCATTTATCCCCCTCGATCTGCCAACTGATGCAATAGCTTTCCAGCCTGCTGATCAGATCGGGATCCTCGCCGCAAAGGCCGCTCTTCAAAAGAGATAAAATATCCTCGCTGCGAAAATAGCGATCTGGCCGAATCAGCCGAATGGCGCTTGCCGCAAAGGCGAAAAGAGGGCGGCTCAAGGAGGCTCTGCCCTTATCTAAAAAGAGGGGGATCCGATAGCGCCGAAAGATGCTATCGGCAAGAGGGCCATAGTTTTCGCAGTTGCCTGCAATCACCGCAATCTCCCGATAGCGATAGCCCTCTTCCCGCACCTTGCGGCTGATATCTGCCGCCACCATGGTAAGCTCCTCGCGGATATTTTTTCCGGTAAGAATGCGAAGGTGCGAGAATTTTCCTTGAAATTCTTCCGGTTTGGGGGCAAAAAGATTTTGCTCCAGATATTGAAGATCTTCAAATTGAAGCCGCTTGGAGGGGCCCTTTAAAAGATGCTCCCTTTGGGGAAGGCCTGCGCCTGATGCCAAGCGCTTCAGGGCGGAAAGCTCCTCTTTAGCGGTAGAAAAAAGCACCGAGCGATCTGCAGGATCTAATGTAAGGGCGCAATAAAATTCCGCCGCCTGCTCCATCATCACGCCAAGGAGCTTTCGCTGCATGCCCGTAAACCCGAAAAAGCCATCAACTAAAATGGCGCTTCCTTTAAAATAGCCGCCTGCTGCAGCCTTTTCGATCGCCGCGGGAAGCTCTTCCCCCGCAAGGCGGTTCTCTGCATCCAGCCGATTGATAAAGGCGCGGTAGAGAAGAAAAAGATCTTTATATTTTTCCTGCCAATCCTGCCGCCCGCTCTGCTCGATCAGGGGCATTACCTGCTCTTCCGAAAGGCCGGAAAGAGAAAATTCATCGAAGGCCTCGATCAAGCGGGAGATAAACCCCATGGTGGGGCGCGCCTTGCGATAATAGCAAAGCCGCTCCTGCTCTTCCAATAATACCCGATAGAGAAGCGCGGTTTCCTTCTGGCGCGTCATATAGGAGCCTGCCACCCCGCCAAAGGCGCGGAAGATATGATTGCTGATCCGCCGGAAGGATACCACCTTCACCCGCTCCCCATCAAGGCCGCTGATCATGCGCTCTGCCGCCATGGAATTTTGCTCCGGCACCAGATAAAAGACCTGCTCATGCTGCTTTGCAAGTCGGGGAAGCTGCTCTTTTAAATATTCGGTTTTGCCGGCGCCGCTGCGCCCTAAAACCCATGTGATCATTCTTTCTCCGCTCCTTTTTTCTATTAAATCTATTATACATTTTCCAAAAGGCTTTGTAAAGCAAAAAGCAGGAAGGCTTTCCCTTCCTGCTTTTATTATACAAACTTTTCTGTCCCAAAAACAGTACACAATATACTAATTTTCGACTTATTCTATATTAAAATCATACACCATGCCATAATGATCCGATGCATATTTTCCGTCAAAATCCTTGGTAATCACCTCATAGCCGGTGGCATCAATGCCGGCGCCGCTATAGAAGCAATGGTCGATGATCCATTCCGGCTTATCACCGACGGGCTGATACCCGCAAAGGGTGGCTTGGCGACTCTCGGGAGCGATCTCTTGCCGCACTTCGCGGAAATAACTCTTCATCACCTTATCTGCCTCAGAATCGGGGGCGAAATTATAATCGGCAATGCAGATGGCGATCTCGCCCTCGCCAAGAGCCTTCACCTTTTTGATCATCAGCTCGGCGCTTTTGGGCTGGGCGGAGGGCACATAGCAAAAATGGCAGGAATGGGCATGGATCAATTTTCCGCTCTCCTTATCCTTTAAGGTAACTCTGATGCAATGGCGGACATGATCGGCCCCCCAGCCTTTAATATGGGGGCGATCGGGGGTATCATTGAACCAGAATTGCTCGCAGGAAACATAATCGAAGCGATCCTTCTTCCAAAAAACAGGAGCGCCTTCTTGGAAATCGGTATCCCGAAAGAAGATTACATGGTCATACTTTTCGTCGAGCTGATGCAGGGGCTTGATCCATTTGGGAGTTACCTCTTGGAAGCAGATGATCGCAGGATCATATTCCTCGATCAAGGAAAAGAGACGCGGCGCCCGCTCGGCCACCGAATGCCCGTTGGCATCATCCACACACCGTACATTAAAACCCATAGTTCTCAATTTCATAGTGGTTTCTCCTTATATAATAAAATCTGCAATCGTGATTTGATCCTCTGCCTTTTTTTCAAAGGGAACAAGAGGCGCTCCATTAAGAAGCAGCTGCTCCCCTTCTGCAAGAACGGTGATTTCCTCGCCGGAGGCACCTTTTTTCAGCACCACACCGCCCTCCAGCGAGCGCACAAATTCAAAGCGGGAAGGATCCCAAAGAATCTCGCCCTCTTGGGCAAATCGCAGAGTTGACTTTAATTCCCCGCCCTGCTTTATATAGTGATAGAGATGGGAAACTTTTTCTCTCATTACCTCATCGCTTTGGTGAATAATCGCAATATCGGCTCTGCCCTTTGCAAGGGCGCCTCGGATCTTGCGCACCTGATCCACATGAGCAGCCTCGTCCTCCCCTTTTTCGGAAAGGACTGCCGCGCCCAGACGGATCGAATCCAAAACATTCATCTCCAAGAGCAACCCGCAATGATCGGAGGGGAATTTTCCGTCGATGGTATCATCAATGCGGTGATAGGAGAGGGGCTCTACCGTTTGCGGAGAGATAAAGCAAAAATCGATGGGAGCGCCTTCCCTGCTCAGGTCATAATCATGGCCGGTGATTCTGCGATCTTTAGCGGTGGCCATATTGAGATCCATCAGAAACGCGGTCAGCATTTTATAACCATCGTTATAATCCCGCAGATTGAAATCACCAACCAAAATCAGTTTTTCTGCCTTGAGGGCCTCCGCATAAGCACGAAGAATTTCCGCAGAGCGGATCTGATTTTCATTGCCGCCGCCAAAGTGGGTATTAAAGAAATGAAATTCCTTGCCGGTGGCAACTTCTCTGAGCTTTGACCAAAGGCAGAAGCGGAAATGATGCTCCCGACTCCATGGGCCGATGGAGGAGACTGCAGAGGTTTCAGAATACCAAAAGCAGCCATGGTCCAAAAGCTCGAAAGCGCCTTTTTTCCAAAGAATGGAGCAGCCTTCAATATCGGTCTCTTCATTACGGTATTTATGGAGGATCTCATATTTTTCGCCGTAATCCTCTACCACATGAGGATACCATTTTGGCACAACCTCCTGAAAACCGATGAGATCGGGATCATATTTTTCGATGATCTTCTTCAAGCGAGGCGCCCGCTCATCGATGGAATGTCCGTTTGGATCGTCCCCGCTGCGAATATTAAAAGATATTACTTTCATTTTCTTCTCCTTTTTAAAAAGGGGCAGGAAATCCCGCCCCTTTTACTTATTCCAAGGTGAATTTAGCGCGAAGGGAAGTGCGGTCGGTATAATCCCCATTTTTACCGGTGAAATCCATGGTCTTATAGGTATAAGGCTTCAGTTCCTCGCCTTTATAGAAGAGATAATCTTCAATAGCGGGGGTGGCGCCCTTCTGATAGCGGCCATGATAGGTGGGAGAAAGATCCCGAGGAGCAATGGTTGCGCGAGTATCGGCATATTCCGCGGTAAGGGCGGCATATTCTTCGCTCCCATAAGCCACTCCGGTTACTGCATTGATTACCGGCATTCCTTCGGGGGCCTTGCCACCCTTGATAACAGCCACCTTCTTCTTGCCGATCTGCAAGACAACGCCATTCTCCAGCTCTTCTGCCAAAGAGATGCGCCCCTTGCGCCAGAAGATGCCGCCTGCTGTTTCATAGCATTTAGCATTGAGCATCTTTTCTTCCAATACTGCATCGCTATTATGGAGAATAGCAATATCTCCGCCAAGGTTTTTGACTCTGTTGCGGATGGATCTCATTCTTGCAAGATGAGCTTCGTCATCCTCTACAAGGCCTTTTGCTTCAGCATTGGCAACCACAACCTTGATAGGCTCCAGAATTTCAAGCTCCAGCAAAAGCCCATAGTGGTCGGAGGGGAATTTACCATCGAAGGTTTCATCGATGCGATGATAAGAGATAGGCTTCACTGTATCGGGACTGATGAAGCAGAAATCGATGGGTGCGCCACCTTGGCGGTTAATATCGTAGCCATGGCAGGTGAGCCGCCGATCATTGGCGGTTTGAAGATTAAGGTCCACCAAAAACTCGGTCAGTGCCTTATAACCGGGGCGGTCATAGGTTAGGTTGAAATCGCCCACCAAAACCAAATTCTTGGCATCCAATGCTTTCGCATAATCGCGGATCAGGCGGGTGCTATCGAGATGGCACTGATCACCAAAGCCATAATGGGTATCAAAGAAATGGAATTCTCTTCCGGTTTTAAGCTCTTTCAGCTTTGCCCAGATGCAGAAGCGATAATGGCCCCAATCGCACCAGCCTTTAGAGGGGATATCGGGGGTATCGGAATACCAGAACCAGCCCTTATCCAGAAGCTCATAGGCGCCCTTTCTCCAAAGAATCGTGCAGCCTTCAATATCGGTCTTTTCATCGCGATATTTATGGAAAATTTCATATTTTTCGGAATAATCTTCCATAATATGAGGCAAAAGACCGGGCACAACCTCTTGGAACCCGATAATATCGGGATCATATTTATCCATCAGGGCCTTGATGCGGGGAGTGCGCTCCTCATAGGAATGGCCGCTGGCTTTATCATTACCGCTACGAATATTAAAAGATACAACTTTCATTTTTCCTACCTCCTCAAATGGTGAATGCAACCGTTACGCCTTCATGCTCGCTGGTTTGAATGCCCCAATGATGGGTGCCGCCCAGCTCATAAGAAACAGGGGCAATCCCCTCGCCGCGGCAGAAAGCAAAATCGCGAATAGAGGGATCGGCCATATCGGCAAAGCCGCCCTTATAAGTGGGGGCAATATTGCAAGGATCCAGCTCATAGCGGAAATCCTTCATCTCGCTGCGAAGAGCGCGATAGGCTTCATCGCCGATCCGCATCTCCATATTGGCAGCGCATACAACGGGAAGCTCCGGCCGCTCGGCAAGGGCTGCCTTAATCTTTTCTGCCACTGCAAGCTTTTCTTCTGCCTTTGCATCGGCATTAAGAAGGCCGAATACCTTGCCGGTATTTTTATGCTTGAAAATGGCAAGGCCGGTATTTTCCGCAATGGTGATCGCCTCTTGCAGCTCCAAGATATCAGGCTTGAAATAGATGGGAGAAGCGGTATCGGCAAAAACGCCGGTATAGCTCTTTTTGGTTTTAAGGCTCTCGCCTAATGTTTTTCCAACATCCCGCAGAGCCACCAGATCCCGATCCTGATAAAATACCAGATGGCGGGTTGCGCCTGCATGGTGCCCGCGGCGCTTTTCATCCTCCTCATAAATGGAGGAGCCTGCAGAGAGGGAATAAAGATCCACCGTTTGCTTCACTTCAAGATCCAGCTCCAAGCCATAATGGTCGGAGGGGAATTTGCCATCGAAGGTATCGGTGATCCGCTTATAGCCGGTGGGTTCCACCGTTTTGGGAGTAATGAAGCAGAAATCAATGGGGGTTTCCTGATGGCGCTCGGGGCAATAGCCATGGAAGGTGGGAGAAAGGTCATTTTCCAAAAGCTCATTCATATT
>JAZPYP010000042.1:0-32945 GCA_045544255.1 Eubacteriales bacterium
TCTTTCATGTCTAGGACCTCCTTGTTATATTATTTGTTCGGTTGGCAGACCTCTCTCATAATATAACAAGGAGATTTTTTATTGTCCATAGCTAAAGCTTTTTATCCACTGGCAGAGCCAGTGGTTGTCTTATGAAAACAAAAAGCACATAAACCCTTTTCAAACGGTTCATGTGCTTCTATATGCTGAATTTCAACAGGTAACTCCTCACCGGATTTAAGGACATATTGATACATGGCACAGAACCGTTTATCGATTTTCGGTAAAACAGTTTAACCATGTTCATCTCTCCTTTGATTTTATTATAAAATTTCCATGGTGATCTGTCAATAGACCGCCGGCATTTTAACATAAAGTTCACAAATCAATCTTTTCTATAAAAATTTCACCTCTTCGGTGCTATTCTATGCACCGAAGAGGTGAAAAATGTTAGTTATTTACCCCATGATGGGCGGTAAAGGAAGTATCGCTGCAGGCTGCAAATTTATAGCCATTTGCCTGCCCCCATTTGATGATCTCTTCCACTGCGTTTACGCTAAAGCCTTTAATATCATGCTGCAGCACCACCGAAACTCTTTGACCGCTCATGCCGCGGATCACATTCCGCGCCACCTGCGCTGTAGATTCAGTCTCCCCTGCATCGCCGCTAGAAACATTCCAATCGAAATAGCGATAGCCCTTCTCGGTAACCGCCTTGGTCAGGCGAGTCATGATGCCGGGATTGAAGCGGCTGATGGTATTGGAAGAGCCGCCGGGGAAGCGGATCAGGTTGGTGCGCTTTCCGGTTTTCTCTACTAAAATTTTCTGCTGGGTTTCCAGCTCGGCGAAGAAGGCTTCTTCGCTTGCATAAACCTTGCGATAGGTATGGCTCGCGGTATGAAGACCGATGGCATGGCCCTCATTGGCCATACGGGTCAAAAGATGATTATAGCCCGAATGGTTATTCACAAAGAAGGTGGCCTTAACATTATATTTCTTCAAAATATCCAAAAGCTTTGCGGTATAAACGCCGGGACCGTCATCAAAGGTAAGATAAACAGTTTTCTCGCCGGGGAGCACCGTTACCTTATCCACCACACCTGCAGAGCCGGTAGATTGGGAATAGGAAACCTTTTTCTTCACCTCAATCTCCCGCTTTACTGCGGCCACATTCCCGCTGCTATCCTGCACCGAATAGGTAAGAGTATAGCTACCGGGGGTTTCGGTATCGACCTTTCCTTCCACCTTCACCGATTTAGAAAGATCGCCATCATAATTATCCTTCGCGGTTGCGCCGGGATCTTTAAAGGCTTCCCCTTTGGTAAGGCTCATTTTAGCTTCCCCCTTTAAAGCAAGGGTAGGCTTAACGGTATCTACCACCGATACAACGCGGCTGATCTCGGCGGAAAGGCGATGGGATTTTGCAGAGTATGTCAGGGTATAATCCCCAAGCTTCTTCTCATCCACCTTGCCATCGATCTCCACTTCCAAGGGGCGGCCATCCTTCAGATGCCATCTGCCGGTGAGGGCGGCGGCGGCACCGGGCTCCTCATATTTTTGCCCATATTCAAGGGTGATCTTCTCTTCCCCCTCAAGGGCCATCTCGATCTGATAATGATTCAAATACAAAAAGCCGAGAAACAGGCCTGCAAGCAAAATCAAAGCAGCCACAGCGCAGGCTGCGATCTTCCATCCAAGCGACCAATTTTTCATCCCAATTCCTCCAAAACAAATAATTCTAATTTATTATATCAAAAATTTCTTGCGCTTTCAACCTAATAAAAAAAATTCCTCCCGCAAAAGCGGGAGGAAAGGCTTAAAACTGAATTTCGATCATCTGCCAGCAATCAATTTTGGGAATCTCGAAGAAGATGCGGCCATTCTCATAGGTAAAAGGCAGGCTCTCCCCTTCCGGCACCAATTTAACGCTTGCAGGGGCCCGATCGGAGCGAACAGAGGCCTTGACCTGATAAAGAGGAAGAATATCCTCAATCACTTCGGTATCTTTACCGCGGCGCACGGGGCTTGCATAAAGAGCATGAACAATCAGGCGATCTTTTTCTTCATCCTTCATCAAGGTGGCGATGCCTTGGGCAGGCAGATCCACCTTCAGGCTGCGCTCCTCGCCCAAAAGATCCGCGATCAGATAATTGGCGATCTCTTTCACATAGATATTCCCCATGGTGGCATATTCATAGAAAAGCTGATGGGCAATATAGGTAAGATTCCCGTTTTTCACAATGGAATCGCCATATTTTTCGCCGCTTGCAGGGGCATGGCGATGGGAGCAGAAATGCTCGGCAGTGCGATTGAAGAAGGGAGGCTCAATAATCCCCATGCTCTCGCCGCCTTCTGCCTCTACCTTCAGGCAATCCTTATAAACCACATAAGCGGAATTCTTCAGGGCAGGAATTTCAAAAGCGGGGCGGATATAGGTGGGATTGAATTCGCTTGCGCCTTCATATTTTGCGCCGATATCCAGCGCGAATTCATCGCTATCGGCCTTCATGCCGGAGCGGTAGCTCATCAGAACCTTGCCGCCCTTTGCCATAAACTCTTTGATTTTAGCAGTTAAGGCATCATCCAGACGGATATTATCGGGCAGGATCAAAAGCTTATAGGCAGAGAAATCTGCATCAAGATCGATGATATTAAAGAGATATTGATTTTCCAAAAGAATGCGGGAAATTCCGTTATCGCTTTCGGTAGGTTGCTTGGGATCTTCCGCCTCGTTATTATAATAAGCGCGGATCGCTTCATTGGTGATGATGGCGATATCGGCCATATTCTTCGCCGTTTTCAGCCAGGGCTCCCGCTCCTCCAAGGGGGCATAGCCTGCGGCAATCAGGGAATAGGTAGCCTCATCCATCAACCCATTTGGGGCAAGCTGATCGCCGATAGAGCATTTAGCGCCATTGGCGGCAGAAAGAGCCACTTCATAGCGCAGGGCATTGGGATGCTTAAAGCCGCCGAATTCACCCCAAGTTTTATGGAATTTTCCGGTCATTCCGAGATAATCCATTCCAAGGGTGCGGGCATAGGCGGCGGATTTGGGGAAATGGTCATAGCCCCAGCCGCCGGTAGGCAGGCTTTCCAGCTCCAGATGGGTATTCATCTTGGCAAGATCGCGGCGACCTGCGCCGATATGGCCGCCATTATGGAAAACAGGCAGACCGGGTTTCACGGAATCGATGGTTTCGCGTACCCTTTTGGTATAGTTGGCATAGACCAGCTCCCCATGCTTCTTCACATCGGCAGGGTTATTATAATCCAGCCCCATATCGGCCATAGAAGCGCGGCAGGATTCGCAATAGCACTTGCTATTACCGGGGGATACGATATCCAAGAAAATGCCATCGGCATCATAATTTTCGCAAACCTCTTTGACCTGCGCAAGCAGATACTCCAGATAGGGAGTATTGAGGCACATGAGATGATAATGAGGATCCTCGAAAGATACCTCTCCTGCCTCCATCTGCTCCTTGGAATACCGCAGCCAATCCTTATGGGCTACTGCCGCTTTTTCATCAAAGCCTGCAGAAAGGTAAACCGGCGTCTTGACCCCAATCTCATGGGCAGCCTCGATCTGGGCCTGCAGGAGATCGAATTTCAGCTCGGGATGCATCTCATTGGCCTTGCTGGGATGATAGGCCCAGCCATGATGGCACTTTGAGAAAACGGTGATGGAATCCACATGGCCAAGCTTCAGCGCTGCCTGAAACTGCTCTTTGGAAAACTTTTCACCAATCCCGCCGATCTTCTCGGAGGTATGGAAATCAAGATGGACTTGTCTGTAACGCATAGCGATCACCTCAATATGTATATTTTAATTTTATTTTACAGGATATCTCATGTATTTTCAATGGATTTATACTATTAAAATATGGATTTTTCAATCAACAAAAAGAGGCAGAACCACAGTTCTGCCTCTTTTAATATCAAATTTACCAACCCAAGGAAGCGCTTTGTTGCGCAGGTGCACCGCTCACCATATCGGAAGAATAGCCATAGTCATCCCCCATTGGAGCCTTCATGGCAGTTTCTGCTCTTAAGAAGAGCATACTCAACAGCCCAAGAATCAGCAGAAGCGCTGCCATGGCAGCAATCACAATCGCCACCACTTTTCCTGCGCCGGAGGATTTTTTAATTGTTCCGGATTCGATGCGGCGAATCTCCAGAACGCACTTTTTGAGCAACCCTTGCTCTTCCTCGGAAAGCTCTTCTCCGCCCTCGATCAGCAGATCGCCAAAGCGCACCGCTTCCTTCAACCAAGGAAGAGAATCCTTGGCATTAGCCACAGAAAATCCGCAATTTCCGCAAAAGATCAAGCGATTGCGAATAGCGGGAATCTGCCCTCTTTGAGCAGCTTTGGTGAAAAAATCTCCGTTTTTCTCCCCATTATGGGTTTGAGCATAAAGGCACATTGCAGGGGCATATTCCGCTTCAGCCGCCTCCAAAAGCATAGTGGAAAAAGGCTCTTCGGTATATTGCTCCGCCCCATAGCGGGCAGCATAGGTATATTTTGCCGAGCGTAAGCCGGCTTTTGCCATCTCCAGCAGAGCATTTTGCTCCATGGCATCGGTGATGCCCGCCTTGATCCCTTCCATTTCATCTTCAACCCGATAGGATTTAAAAGAAGCGCTTTCGGTGCGGATCATATTCCGATATTCGCTCTGCTTCATCAGCGCTTCGGGGGTATGCTCATGATCAATGGTATTTTCCGCCTCAAGGCGCATCTGCTTCACCGGCACAAACAAACCGAAAATACCAAAGGTAATAATGGTTAAAAATCCCCAAAGCAGATTTTTAAGGAAGAAGGTGCCAAGCTTTCCGGTAAAGACCAAACGGCGGGAATCAACCACTGTATGCTCCACCATCCAGCGAGTCATAATCAGCCCACTCCAAACAAAGCCAACCACCGGAACCAAGGTTACAAGGCCGGAGAGGATGGATATGCCCACATAGCCCCAAAATCCACCGTCGAAATAACTGTTTTGATCCTCTTCGCCCATGAAATGGGTATGCTTGGTGATCCATTTTTTAATAGCAAGAGTCATCCAAATGCTATAGATCCCAAAGGTAATCAGGCTTAAGAACATCCAAAGAATAAAGCGGCCGATCAGTTGCACACCGGTTCCATCGAAAACCATCCGCTTTCCGTTAACAATGGTATGCCTTGCCTTCCACCGCTGCATCAGGCAACACATCCAAGGGAAAGCGATCCCTAATGTGATTACCGATACAAAGCCAACCAAGAAGCTATAGGCCAGATAGGCCAGATAGCCGCCATCGAAATAGGAACGATCTTCTGTTGAATAATCCTGCTCCTTTTTATTTGCCAAAGCAATAATCAGCGCAGCAATGCCACCGATCACCGCCAAAGCAATCAGCGCGATCAACACAATCGAACCAATGGAACTTACACTGCCACCGGCGGAAGCTCCGCCACCAAAGGGTACGCTTCCAACTCCCATATTTTTATCCTCCTATTAATGCATATTTCTGCAACAGCAGAAATTCTTTAATTTTAGTTTATCACACCGCTCGACAAAAATCAACCATTACCGAACAGCCGGATTTCAACCATAAAAAAACGCCGATAGACCGCTCATGGCCTATCGGCGTTTATTCAATTTTATTTCAAGAGTTCTGCAAATACCTTCTTGAAGGCATCGATCTTGCTGCTGCAATCGAAGCGATTTTCACCGCTGGTGAGGAAATAAGCCTTCACCTTCGGCTCGGTGCCGGAGGGGCGAACCACCACATGAGTGGCATCCTCAAATATGAAATAGAGCACATCAGAGGTGGGCAAGCCGGTCTCTTTTTCCTTGCCGGTTGCGATATCGCGAATAATATGCTTCTTATAATCGCGGAATTCTACCACCTTGCGGCCACCCATGGTTTCGGGAATATTATTCCGAAGGTTGGCCATGATCTCGGTCATTCTCTCTTGGGGGAGGGCAGCCTCGATCTTGAAGCTTACAGTATCTTCCACAAAATACCCATATTTCTGATAGATATCTTCCAGCGCCTGAAC
The DNA here is from genome assembly GCA_045544255.1 of Eubacteriales bacterium. GTDB lineage: Bacteria > Bacillota > Clostridia > Oscillospirales > QAKW01 > QAKW01. The sequence continues at coordinate 6,017 of JAZPYP010000042.1, forward strand.
CAGATTCTTATTTTTATTCTTATAGTACATTGCCATCTGGGCAATCAGCATAGAAGCGACCAAAGAATCCTTATCGCGGGCATAATCACCCTTCAAATAGCCATAGCTTTCCTCAAAGCCGAAGAAATAAGTATGATCGCCGCTTTCTTTAAAGCGCTCCATCATTTCACCGATATACTTAAACCCTGTGAGCACTTCATAATAAGCAACCCCATTCTGATGGCAGATCATCTTGGGTAATTTGGAAGAAACAATAGTGGAAACCACCGCTGCATCAGCAGGCAGAGTGCCATTGGCTTTTTCCACTTCGATCATAAATTCCATCAGCAGAGCGGCCATCTGATTGCCGGTAAAGAGGGTTACACCATCTCCGTTCAGCGCGGCCACACCCACCCGATCGGCATCGGGATCGGTTGCGATAATCAGATCGGCATTTACTTTCTTTGCAAGCTCCAAGCCAAGGGTAAAGCCTTCCTTCTCTTCGGGGTTGGGGCTCTTCACGGTAGAGAAATCCCCATCGGGAACCATCTGCTCCTCAACAAAAGAAACATTGGCGCCGAGAGCCTTAAAGATTTCGGGAACCAGCTTATAGCCGGTACCATGGAAGGGGGTATATACAATAGAGAGCTCTTTTGCTTCCGGCTTCAGTTCGCCAAGATCAAGCTGCTCCTGCAAAACACGGGCGAGATACTTTTGGTCGGTTTCCTCGCCGATGATCTCCAAAAGGCCCTTTTCTTTGGCTTCCTCTTCGCTCATGGTTTCCACATTCAGGGGATCCACCTTCTGCATTTCACCCAAGATGAAATCAGCCTGATCGCCGGAAAGCTGGGCGCCATCTTCAAAATAGGCCTTATAGCCATTATATTCCTTGGGGTTATGGGAAGCGGTAATATTCACGCCGCCGATGGCACCGAAATCCCGAATAGCAAAGGAAAGCTCGGGAGTGGGGCGCAGGGCATCAAAGAGGCGCACATGGATGCCGAGGGCGCACATGGTCAGGGCAGTTTCCATAGCAAACCGAGTACCGTTATTACGGCAATCATAGGCGATCACAATGCCGCGATCCATCGCCTCCTTGCCAAGGCTTACAATATAGTTACCAAACCCACGGGAAGCGCGGCGCACGGTATAAATATTCATGCGGTTGGTGCCGGCACCCATAGTGCCCCGAAGGCCACCGGTACCGAAAACAAGATCGCAGCCAAAACGGGAGCAGATCTCTTCCTCATTTCCTCTCACAGCGATCAGATCTGCCTTTAAGCGGCTATCCAATCCACCAAAATTGAGCCAACGCTCATACTCCTGCATATAATTGCTCATAATGATTCCTCCTTATATTTTGAATAGGTTAATGCTCTTCAAGATAGGCAGCAAGGGCTTTGGCTAACTGATCGGGGCAGGAAGTATCCTTCCAGCCGCATTTAATGCCGGATAATCGGCGAATTGCCTCTTCCGGTGCCATTCCCTCTACCAAAGATCCGATCCCCTGAAGATTCCCGTTGCAGCCGCCCAGAAAGCGCACATTATGCAAGGTCCCCTCCTCCGAAAGATCAAATTCTATTTTTTGGGCGCAAACGCCCCTGGGGCGATAAGTATTCATTCGAAACTTCTCCTATTTTCCATGGCGCGGGTCAAGGTCAGGCTATCGGCATACTCTAAAGTTCCGCCGACAGGGATTCCCAAAGCCAAACCGGTTACCCGCACCTCAAAGGGTTTCAGCAATTTATTAAGATAGAGCGCGGTGGCTTGACCTTCCACATTGGGAGAAGTGGCCAAGACAACCTCTTCCACCTCTTCCTCCGCCACTCGATGCAAAAGCTCGCGAATGCGAAGCTGATCCGCTCCAATGCCATTAACAGGCGAGATCAGGCCATGAAGAACATGATAGGTGCCATGAAAGGTGCGGGTGCGCTCCATGGCCTCCACATCCTCCGGCTTTTCCACCACGCAGATAATGCCGCTCCGCTTGGGATCGGCGCAGATGGGGCAAAGCTGCTTATCGGTAAGATTCTGGCATCGGGGGCAGCAGCGGATCAGATCCTTGGATTGCAAAAGAGTTTCGGCAAATTCGCGGATCACAGAATCCGGCTGGGCCAGCATATGATAGGCCATTTTTTGCGCAGTTTTTGCCCCAACACCCGGCAACTTTCCAAACTGCTTGATAAGTTTATTAAGCTGATCGATATTCGGCATTAAAATAACCCACCCATACCGGGGATATTAAGGCCGCCGGTGATGGCGCCCATCTTTTCTTCCATTGCGGCATCGGCTTTTTTCATGCCTTCATTCACTGCTGCCACAATCAGATCCTGCAGCATCTCCACATCATCGGGATCCACCACTTCAGGATCGATCTTAATCTCCAAAAGCTCCTTTTTACCATTGAGCTTGGCTTCCACTGCCCCGCCGCCGGCGGCCGCTTCAAAAACAGTGGCCTCCACTTCTTGCTGCGCAGATTGCATATCCTCTTGCATCTTCTGCACCCGGCGCATCATATCGCCTTGCTTCATATTATAGCCATCGGGTAATCTTGCTTTCATTTTTTATATCTCCTTATTGATTTAGCAATTCATTAAGCGGATCATCTTCCGCAACAGCAGCTTCTTTCAGCTTAAGCTCCACTTGGATCGGTCGGCCCGCTGCCCTGCTTGCCGCCTCTTGAAGAGCGGCTTTATTATCAGCCTTTCCCAAAAGATCAATGCAGATGCTTTGCTCGCTGAAAAGGATCAGGCGATCCCCCTCCATTGCCGGCTTAATATCCAGCAAAAAGCCAAGAAGGTTGGCTCTGCCCATATCGGGCAAATTTTCTTTCATCCCCTCCCAGAAGGGGCAATCGGCCTGCGCGGATTCGGCGGCAGGGGCCGCGCTTTCCGCTTTCGGCGCGCTCGGCTTTGCTTTCGGGGCCTCCTTTTTAGGCTCTGCCGCAGGAGCAGCCGCTGCCTGCATCGGCGGAATGCCCCGCTCCAGGCGGGCAACACGCGCGCTAAGGGACGCAATATCCTCCCCAAGCTCTTCGCGGCAAAGGGAAATCAAGGTCATCTCGGCGGAAAGGCTTTTTTCCGCAGTGCGCCCCAATTCATATACTCCATCCTGCAGGGTGCGCATCATGCGCACAATGCAAGCGGTGGGAAGCTCTCTTGAGAGAGCGATCTTTTCCTTCAATTCTTCGGCATCGCATTCGATCAGTTTTTCAGGCTCTTCGGTTACACTGCAGATCAGAAGATCCCGAAGCAGCGCCAGAAGATCGCTGAAAAGCTGGGCGGGGCCTGCATAGCGCTCTCTGGCCTCCCGATAAAATTCCAAAAGGCCCGATGCATTTCGATTCCAAGCCAAGCGAACCGCCTGCATCAGCTGCTCACTGCCCACAATGCCGACAATTTGCTCCACCCGCGCCTTGGTTACCGGCTCTTGCTCATCGCGGCAGCGATCCAAAAGGGATAACCCATCCCGCAGCGCGCCATCGGCAAGGCGGGCAAGGAGCATGGCGGCATCCCGCTCCAAGGGGAAGCCCTCTTGCTCCGCCACATATTCCAGCCGACCGGCGATCAATTCCGGCGAAAGGCGCTTAAAATCGAAGCGCTGGCAACGGGAAAGAATGGTGGCGGGGATTTTATGCAGCTCGGTGGTTGCCAAAACAAAAATAACATGAGCAGGGGGCTCCTCTAAAGTCTTCAAAAGACCATTGAAGGCCGCGGTACTCAACATATGCACCTCATCGATGATATATACCCGATAGTTGCCGGAGGCAGGAGCATAGATCAGCTCCTCCCGCAGCTCCCGCACATCGCCGACACCATTATTGGTGGCCGCATCGATCTCCACCACATCCATGGTGGATTCATTCAAGATGCCTTGGCATTGGGGGCAGGCGTTGCAAGGATCCCCATGATCGGGCGCCGCGCAGTTCACAGCCCGCGCCAAGATTTTAGCACAAGTTGTTTTACCGGTGCCGCGGGTGCCGCAGAAAAGATAGGCATGAGAAAAACTCCCTGCCGCAATTTGGTTCCGCAGGGTTTTGATAATATGCTCCTGACCGACCACATCCTCAAAGGTCAGCGGCCGATATTTCCGATAAAGCGCTTGATACATTTCTTTCCTATCTTTCTTCTTTATTTTGAACGAAAACTGCCCTTATGAGACAGCACCGCCGACTTAAAACAGGTCTTCGGCACACATAGACGAAGCTCCGCTTAATGCTGCTCGGTTCCCCGCCTGACATGGTTCACGGCACATCCATTGCGCCGCACCCGTCTCTCATCGGAGGTACTGCCTCATAAGAGCAGTTTCCTCTTATACTTATTCTATTTTAACACAACTTTAAAAAGATTACAAGCAAAAATCATTTAAAATATAATTGAATTTTCGCTCAAAGGCATCTGCCATATTCAAAACCTCGCCATCGGCAAAGGCTTTGCCGATAATGCTCATTCCGATAGGAAGCCAATCTTTGGTATACCCGCAAGTGGTGCTCACTGCAGGCAGGCCGGCAATATTCACCGCTACTGTATAGATATCTGCCAAATAAAGGGCAGCAGGCTCCTTCTGCGCTTCCTCAAAAGAAAAAGCAGGGGTAGGAGCAGTAGGAGTAAGAATAAAATCGCAGGTTTTAAAGAGCTCCTCATATTCCTTTTTGATCTTTTCGGCAATCAGGCAGGCCTTTTTATAATAAGCATCGGAATACCCTTCGGAAAGGGCATAGGTTCCAAGCATGATGCGGCGCTTCACCTCGGCGCCGAAGCCCTTGTTGCGGGTGGCGATCAGGCGCTCTTCAAAGCTTCCCTTTTCTTCATCGAGATACCCATAGCGCACTCCATCAAATCGGGAAAGATTAGAGGAGGCCTCTGCCGAAGAGATCAGATAATATGCAGGAACAGCCGCCTCTAAAGAGGGCATGGAAACCTCTTGGATCAGGCAGCCCATCTCTTCAAATTTCTTGGCGGCAGCCAAAACCGCTTCCCGCACCTCTTCCTGCAATCCTTCGGCGAAAAATTCCTTGGGCAATCCGATCACTTTCCCCTCGATGGGTTGGCCGATCTGGTCTGCCGCCGGCTCGGAATCCTTCGCTGTCATATCCAAGGGGTCCGCGCCGGAGATGGCATCCAATAAAAGGGCGCAATCGCGGGCGCTTTTTCCGATCGGGCCGATTTGATCCAAAGAAGAAGCGAAGGCCACAAGGCCGGAGCGCGAAACCCTCCCATAGCTTGGCTTCATACCCGTTACTCCGCAAAAGGCGGCAGGCTGGCGAACAGAGCCGCCGGTATCGCTCCCCAAAGCGGCAACGCAAAGCCCCGCCGCTACCGCCGCGGCGCTTCCGCCGGAGGAGCCGCCGGGAACCTTTTCAAGGTCATAGGGATTCCTTGAGGGCCCAAAATAAGAAGTGGCGGTGGTGGAGCCCATGGCAAATTCATCCATATTCAATTTTCCGATAAAAATTGCGCCCTGCTCTTCCAGCCTTTTTGCCACAGTGGCATGATATTCCGGAATGAAATCCTCAAGCATTTTAGAGGCGCAAGTAGTGCGCAATCCTTTGGTGCAGATATTATCTTTCAGCCCCAAAACAATGCCGGTCAAGGGCCGAGAAAGCCCTTCTTCAATCATTTTTTGAGCGCGATCCGCCTGCTCCATCGCCTTATCATTTATGGTAATAAAGGCCTTAATTGAAGGCTCCAGCTTCTCGATGCGATCAAGATAATATTGAACAAGCTCTTGGGCGGTAACATCTCTGCCATCTAAAAGAGCCCGAAGCTCTTTAATCGATTTTAAATGGTAATTCATAATTAATCCATCATCTTCGGCACCGCAAAATACGGGTGCGATTTTTCTTTCGCATTGGAAAGAAGCTTCTCGGCAGGCCGAGAAGCTTCTATAATATCTTCCCTCAGAAGCTCCATTCCGCCATCGGCGGGCACGGGATCCATTGCATCGGAAAAATCCATCTTTGCAATGGTATCCATCAGCTTCATGATGCCCTCCATATCGGCGGCCATCTGCTCCTTTTCCTCTCCCTCAAAAGAGAGATGGGCAAGGGCCGCCAATCGATCAATGAAAGGGCGCTCTTTGCTCTTATTTTCCATCGGAAGTATAGTTGGGAGCCTCTTTGGTAATATGAATATCATGGGGATGGCTCTCGATCAAGCCGGCGCCGGTGATCTTCACAAAGCGGCCGTTCTTTTTCAGCTCCTCAATGGTGGCGGTTCCGCAATAGCCCATACCGGAGCGCAAGCCGCCCATCAGCTGGAATACAGTATCGCCCATGGCGCCCTTAAAGGGAACGCGCCCCTCAACACCTTCGGGCACAAGCTTTTTGGTGCCGGTCTGGAAATAGCGATCTGCGGAGCCCTTGGCCATAGCAGCCATGGAGCCCATGCCGCGATAGGATTTAAAGCGGCGGCCTTGGAAGAGTTCTTCCTCGCCGGGGCTTTCCTCGCAGCCTGCCAGAAGGGAACCAACCATGATCACATCAGCGCCTGCGGCAATCGCCTTCACAATATCGCCGGAAAACTTAATACCGCCATCGGCGATCAGCGGAATATTGCGGCGGGAGCAAACCTCGGCCACATCCATCACAGCAGTCAGCTGCGGCACACCGATACCCGAAACCACGCGAGTGGTGCAGATAGAACCGGGGCCGATACCAACCTTTACTGCATCGGCGCCTGCATTGATCAGATCTTCTGCGGCCTCGGCAGTTGCAATATTACCGGCGATCAACTGAATGCCGGGGAAATTCTCTTTCACCAACTTAATGGTCTTCATAATATTGGCGGAATGGCCATGGGCGGAATCCAATACCAATACATCTACCCCTGCATTAATTAATGCCCCTGCTCTTGCCAAAACATCGTTGGTGATCCCAATGGCGGCGCCGCAAAGAAGGCGGCCCTGCTCATCTCTTGCAGAATTGGGGTACTGAACGCTCTTTTCAATATCTTTAATGGTGATCAGGCCGGAAAGCTTTCCGTTCTTATCCACCAAAGGCAATTTTTCCACCCGATGCTTTTGCAAAATTACCTTTGCTTCCTCTAAAGTGGTACCGACGGGCGCGGTGATCAGGCGCTCTTCCGGAGTCATCACGGTAGAGATCTTTACATTGAAATCGGTCATAAACCGCATATCACGGTTGGTGATAATACCAACCAGTTTTTCCCCCTCGCAGATGGGTACACCGGAGATCTTATATTTGGCCATCAAAGCCTCGGCTTCATAAACATAGTTATCCGGAGAGAGATGGAAAGGATCATGGATAACGCCGTTTTCCGAACGCTTCACCTTTACAACCTCTTCAGCCTGCTGCTCAATGGTCATATTCTTATGAATAATACCGATACCGCCTTCACGAGCCATGGCGATAGCCATCTTGCTTTCGGTAACCGTATCCATCGCCGCACTCATCAGGGGGACATTCAGTTTAATCTTATTGGTGAGGCGGGTCTGCAGCTCAACCGTATTGGGAAGGACCTCACTCTTGGCAGGAACCAGCAAAACATCGTCAAAAGTAAGGGCTTCTTTTAAAACCTTTTCTCCATAACTCATTTGATCTATCTCCTTTATTTAAATTTCTTTATTAATGTAATATTCTACATCTTTTGCCAAGAGATTGCAAGGATTTTTTAAAATAATTTTGAATAGACAGGTTACATTTGACAAAATAATCAGATTTATAGTATAATAGCAAGTTGTAAAAAAGATTCAGGAGGATTCCATGGCAAGAAATAATGAATATAATGACGATAGCATAGATAAATTGGAGGGCCCTGACCAAGTTCGAAAGAAACCAAGTGTTATTTTCGGCTCTGATGGGCTGGACGGTTGCCAGCATTCTGTTTTTGAGATCCTCTCCAATTCCATCGACGAAGCCCGCGAGGGGCACGGAAAAAAGATCATTCTCTCTTATTTCAAAGATGGCTCCATCGAAGTGGAGGATTTTGGTCGCGGCGTGCCGGTCGGCTATAATCAACGCTTGGATCGCTATAATTGGGATCTGGTTTTCTGCGATCTTTATGCGGGCGGTAAATATACCAAAGACGATAGCTCCAGCTATCAATATTCCCTCGGCACCAACGGGCTCGGCGCCGCCGCCACTCAATTTGCCTCGGAATATATGGATGTTACCGTTTATCGGGATGGCAAAAAGTTTTCCCTGCATTTCGAAAAAGGCTTCAATATCGGCGGCCTGAAGGAAGAGGAATGGGCAGGAAAGCGCACCGGAACCGTGATCCGTTGGAAGCCCGACGATGAGGTTTTCACCGAGATCAACATTCCCTCTTCTTATTTTGAAGATATTGTTTTCCGCCAAGCGGTAGTCAATAAAGGGCTAACCTTTATTTATAAGCATGAAACCGATAAAGGCTTTGATACCAAAGAATATTGCTATCAGGAAGGCATTTTGGATTATACCAAAGAGATGCTGGGCGAAAATGCCATGACCGAGCCGGTTTATTGGGAAGACGAGCGGGTTGGCCGCGATCAGCCCAATCGGCCCGAATACAAGGTGAAGCTTTCTTGCAGCGTGGCCTTTTCCAATCGGGTAAACCTGATCGAATACTATCATAACTCCAGCTGGCTGGAGCATGGCGGATCCCCCGATCAGGCGCTGAAGAAAGCCTTTACCGACGAGATCCATGATTATTTGAAAAATAATGGAAAATACAATAAGAGCGAAAGCAAGATCACCTTTGCGGATATTGCGGATTGCCTTGTTTTTGTATCCAACTGTTTCTCTACCGTTGCTTCTTTTGAAAATCAGACCAAAAAAAGCGTTACCAATAAATTTATTAAGGAATGCACCACCGATTTTCTAAAGCAAAAGCTGCATATTTATCTGATCGAGCATCCAAATGAAGCCCAAAAGATCACCAATCAGGTTTTGGTAAATAAGCGGGCAAGAGAAAAGAGCGAAAAAGAGCGGATCAACATTAAGAAGACTCTTTCGGGCTCTATTGATATGACCAACCGCATTGCAAAATTTGTGGATTGCCAGACCAAAGAGGTGGCAAAGCGGGAGCTTTATATCGTGGAGGGTGATTCGGCGCTGGGCTCTTGCAAGCAGGGGCGCGATAGCTTCTTCCAAGCCATTATGCCGGTGCGGGGCAAGATTCTCAACTGCCTCAAAGCCGATTATGCAAAAATTTTCAAAAGCGAGATCATCACCGATCTTTTGAAGGTTTTGGGCTGCGGAGTGGAGATCAGCGGCAAAACCGCCAAGGGGCTGCAAAGCTTTGATCTTGCGGCTCTGCGCTGGAATAAGATCATCATCTGCACCGATGCAGATGTGGATGGCTTCCAGATCCGCACTCTGATTTTAACCATGATCTATCGCTTGGTGCCCACCTTGATCGAAAAGGGCTATGTTTATATTGCGGAATCCCCCCTCTTTGAGATTACCGATCAATCCAAGAAGGGCACCTATTTCGCCTATACGGAAAAAGAAAAAGAGGAGATCCTCGAAAAGCTCTCGGGGCGCAAGGTGAAGATCATGCGCAGCAAAGGTCTTGGTGAAAACGAGCCGGACATGATGTGGGAAACCACAATGAACCCCGAAACCCGCCGCCTTATCAAGGTTACCCCATCGGGAGTGGAGGAAACTGCCGAAATGTTTGATATCCTTCTCGGCGATAATCTCGCCGGCAGAAAGGATTATATTGCCGAGAACGGCCATCTTTATTTAGACGATTTGGATCTTTCTTAAAAAATCATCATCATTTGGAGTTTATATGAAGAAGAAAAAAACAACAGAAAAAGTATATATTGAAAAAGACCCGATCATCAAAGACGTGGTGGAGACTCTTGAAACCAACTATATGCCTTATGCCATGAGCGTGATCCTCTCTCGTGCCATTCCCGAAATTGATGGCCTCAAGCCCGCTCACCGCAAATTGCTCTACACCATGTATAAAATGAACCTTTTAAACGGCGGGCTGATCAAGAGCGCCAATATCGTTGGCCAAACCATGAAGCTCAACCCCCATGGAGATGCTGCCATTTATGAAACCATGGTGCGCCTTTCGCGCGGTAATGAAGCGCTGCCTTTGCCGTTTGTGGAATCCAAGGGCAACTTCGGCAAGGTTTATTCGCGGGATATGGCCTATGCCGCCGCCCGCTATACCGAAGCAAAGCTTGCTCCCATCTGCAAAGAGATCTTTGGGGATATTGATAAGGATACGGTGGACTTTGTGCCGAACTATGATAACTCCACCAATGAACCCACCCTTTTGCCGGTTTCCTTCCCCACTATTCTTACAACGCCGAACCAAGGCATCGCAGTAGGCATGGCTTCCAATATCTGCTCCTTTAATCTGGGCGAGGTTTGCGATACTGTGATTGCCCTGATGGATAATCCGGAGCACCCCCTTGAGATTACCCTTCCGGGGCCTGATTTTTCCACCGGCGGGCAGCTTTTGGTTCATCAATCTCAAATCAAAGAGGTTTATGAAACCGGCCGCGGCTCCATTCGGGTGAGAGCCAAATATTCGGTGGAAGGAAATCTGATCTGGATCAATGAGATCCCCTATACCACCACTGTGGAGGCTGTTATCGATAAAATTGTGGAGCTCTTTAAGGCAGGAAAACTGCGGGAGCTCAACGATGTGAAGGATATGTCGGATAAAACCGGTATGCGCATCTCCATCGAGATGAAGCGCGGAACCGATCCCGAAAAGGTGATGGCCAAGCTCTTTAAGATGACTCCGCTGGAGGATAGCTTTGGCTGCAACTTCAATGTTCTGATCGGGGGCACTCCGCAGGTTTTGGGTGTGCGCCAATTAATTGAAGAGTGGGTCGCCTTCCGAAGCGAGGCCATCAAGCGCCGCACCTATTATTCCTTGCAAAAAGCCAAAGAGAAGCTTCATCTGCTTCTTGGCCTTAAGAAGATCCTTTTGGATATCGATAAAGCCATCAAAATCGTTAGAGAAACCGAGCATGATGAAGAGGTTGTGCCCAATTTGATGATCGGCTTCGGCATTGATGAGATTCAGGCTGAATATATCGCCAATATTAAATTGCGCTATCTGAATAAAGAATATATCCTCAACCGCTTGGAAGAGATCGCCGATCTTGAAAAAGAGATCGCCGAGATGGAAAGCATCTTAAAGAGCCGCACCAAGATCCGCAAACTCATTGAGCAGGATCTCAAGCGGGTGAAAAAGCTTTATGCTTCCCCCCGCAAAACCGAGCTGATCTACGAAGATCAGATTGAGGAAGTAAATGAAGAGGAGCAGATCTCCGATTATCCCTGCACCTATTTCCTTTCCAAAGAAGGCTATCTTAAAAAGATCACTCCCCAATCCTTGAGAATGAACAGCGCCCAAAAATATAAAGAGGGCGATTCTCTGCGCACCATGGTGGAAGCCACCAACCGCTCGGAGCTGATCTTCTTTACCAATAAGCAAAATGCTTATAAAACAAGGGGCTATGAATTCGATGATACCAAAGCAAGCCTTCTTGGCGATTATCTGCCTGCAAAATTGGAGATGGAGGCCGATGAGATGGTAACTGCCATGGTAGTTACCGATGATTATAAAGGCGACCTTTATTTCTGCTATGAAAACGGAAAGGTGGGCAGAGTGCCCCTATCCGCTTATCAGACCGTTGGCAAGCGGCGCCGCCTTGTGAACGCTTGCTCCGATAAATCCCCGCTGGTTGCTTTGGTTCTTTTGAAAGAAGAGCAGGATCTTTTGCTGCTCTCTTCCAACCAAAAAGCGCTGGTCATCAATAGCGCTCTTATTCCTCAAAAGACCACCAAGAGCACCCAAGGCGTTTCGGTAATGACGCAAAAAGGCAAGCATACCTTGGAAGCCGCCCTGCCCCTTGCAGAGGCAGGCATCCAAAGCGTTGCCTATTATCGCACCAAGAATATCCCCGCTGTTGGGCATTTATTGCGGGAGCAGGATAAAAAGGAAAGCGATCAGATCAGTTTATTCTAAAAATAATAAGGAGCCTTGAGGCCAAGGCCTCAAGGCTCCCCCGCTTTTTTTACATCATTAGTTATTACCGCAGCAACACCAGATCAGGATGATGGCGAGAATCACCAGCAGGCAGCCATTATTCTCGAAAAGATCATTAAAACAACCGCACATGAGCTTACCCTCCTTCGCTTCTTATTTGCTTTATCCTATGAAGGAGGAAAAAAATGTGTTACAGAAAGGAAAATTCATGGCCGAGAAAATCTATTCCATCAAAATCAAAGAGGCTTTTTCCGCAAAAAAAGGCTGCCCCATCTGCGCCCTGCGGGAGCTGCTCTCCCAAGATGAGATCGATCGAATTTTAGGCGCGGCGATGATGGAGCCCGATATTCGCAAAGAAACCAACCGCAAGGGCTTTTGCAAAAACCATCTGCAGGGGCTTTTTGCCGCAGGCAATAAGCTTCCTCTTGCGCTGATGCTCTCTACCCACCTGCAGGAGGCGGAGGCAAAGCTTTTTAAAAAAACAACCGGAGCTTTTGCTAAAACCCCCGATCCCAAAAAGCTGAAAGATGCCTATGAATCGGCGCGAAAAAGCTGCTATCTTTGCGGGCGGATCAATGAATTTATGGGCAAGGTTTTGGATAATCTTTGCTATCTTTATCAAACCGACGCCACCTTCCCGCCCCTCTTTAAAGAGCAGGAATATTTTTGCCAAACCCATAGCTATCGCCTTTTAGAGGCTGCGGAAAAATATCTGCCAAAGAAGGAGCGGGCCGCTTTTTCGGAGGATCTTGCCCTCATTAATCAGCGCTATATTCAAAAGCTTCAAGAGGATCTGGATTGGTTTGCCAAAAAATTTGATTACCGCTATGAAAAAGAGGATTGGAAAGATGCCAAGGACGCGCCGGAGCGCGCCACCCGCTATCTTTATTAATTGGTTATGAACGAGAAAAAAGAACGGGTTACACCCGTATATTACCCTAAAACAGAAGAGCTTTTCTCGGCCATCAGCCATGGGCTCGGCACCCTTTTCGGGGTTTTTGCCCTTGGCTATATGCTGGCCCTTTCGATCCAAAGCGGAAGAGGCACCAATATTATCGCCGCCGCGATCTATGGCTCTTCCCTTATTTTGGCCTATGCCTTTTCCACCCTCTCCCACGCGCTGACTCCGCGCCCCGCCAAGCAGGTTTTTCGCATTCTGGAGCATGGCTCCATTTTTCTCTTGATTGCCGGCACCTATACACCGGTTACCCTTTTGGTTATTAAAGGAGCCCTTGGCTGGACCATCTTCGGCATTCAATGGGGAATTGCGATTCTGGGTATTTTAGCCAATGCCTTGGCGCTGAATAAATTCAAAAAATTATCCTTAATAATATATATTGCCATGGGTTGGCTGATCATCATCGCCGCCTATCCCCTGCTTCGGCAGATGGCGCCGGGCGATTTTCTCTATTTGCTCTCCGGCGGAATTTTCTATACGATCGGCGCGATCTTCTACCGCCTGAACCGCCCCGGAAGCCATGCAATTTGGCATATTTTCGCTCTGATGGGCTCGATTTTGCAATTCAGCGCCATTCAAGCCTATCTCTAAAACCCCAAAATATTCGTCAATTCGACTAAAAATACCGCTTTTCTTCAAGAAAGGCGGTATTTTTTATCCAAATGGTTACAAGATTGTAACTTTTTAACCTGAAAAACTTGACAAACCACCTTTTTTGCGCTATACTGTGTTACGGTTTTGTAATTCTTTTTCATAAAATTGTAATGAAAAACCAATCTTTGCATAAAATGGAAACAAAGATCCAAGATAAGGATAGAGAGCATTTTCTATCGCGAAAAAGGAGATTAATTTATGATGAACACCGCAAAGGAAGCACTTCTGCGATTCTGCAGAAGCCTCCGCCCCTATGCCATGCAGATGATTTCTGCGATCGGCAAGGGTTGGAGCCTGAGCAAAGGCTTTATGAAAAAGCACCGTATTCCTACCGCCATGGTTTCTTTGGCGCTGGTGCTTTCGATGCTGATGTCGGTTATCACCGTCAGCATCCGTAAAGTTACTGTATTTGAAGATGGCAAGGAGATCGAAACCTATCATGCCATCGCCTATGATCGGGAAGCCATTCTCAATAAAACCGAGATCGAGCTTCATGAAAAAGACGAAATGGTGATCCAAGAGATCGATGGCGAGATCCTCGCCAGCATCACCAGAGCCTTCCCCGTAACCATTCTGGCTGATGGGAAAGAGCACCGGATCATGACTACTTGCTGCACTGTTGAAGAAGCCTTGAAAGAGGCCGGCATTTCCTTGAATGAAAAGGATCAGATCAGCTCCGATCCCAAAGCGCTGGTAACCAAGAGCGCGAAGCTGACTATTCAAAGAGTAACCAGTGAAACCATTACCGAAACCGCTGAAATCCCCTTTGAAACCATTACCGAGAGAACCAATAGCCTTTATGAGGGGCAGACCAAGGTTAAAAGCGAGGGTAAAAACGGAAAGCAGATCAATACCTACTCTGTAACCTATACCGACGGAAAAGAAACCGGCAGAGAGCTGATCGGCACCGAAATTATCGAAGAAGCCGAGGATAAAATCCTGCTGAAGGGCACCAAAATTCGCTCCAGCTTTAAAAAGACTTCTTCTACCCCCAAAACCTATAAAAAAGCAGTTGCCATGGAAGCCACCGCTTATGTGCAGGGCGGTACCACCGCTTCCGGCTTGCCCGCAAGGGTTGGCGTTGTGGCAGTGGATCCCAGAGTGATCCCCTTGGGCACCAAGGTTTATGTGGAAACTGCAGACGGAAAATATATTTATGGTACTGCCATTGCCGCCGATACCGGCGGGGCTATCAAGGGCAATAAGATTGATATCTGCGTTGGCTCCGAGAGAGAGGCCCGCCGCTTCGGAAGAAGAATTGTAAATGTTTATATTTTAGGCTAAAGGGCTGTAAAAATAGTCCGAACTCCAAAAAAGGGGCTGTAAAAAATTCATTTGAATTTTTTACAGCCCCTTTTTTTATTTAAAAAATAACCGTTGCTTTAAAAAGATCCCCATCGGTTTCAATTTTCAGCTCTGCGCCCTGCAGTTGGCAAAGGCTTTTTGCGATGGAAAGCCCTAACCCGCTCCCTTCGGTATTGCGGGAGCGATCCCCTCGCACAAAGCGCTCGGTCAGCTCCTCGCCCTGCTCCGGCAGAGCCGCTTTTGAGATATTGCGAAAGACCAGCAAAGTGCGGTTTTCCTGCTTTAAAAGGTCGATATAAACCCGCGTTCCCTCTTGGGCATATTTGCAGATATTGCTCATCAGATTATCCAAGATCCGCCAAAGATGGCGGCTATCGGCCACCACTTCCGCCGGCGCCTCCGGTTTGCGCACTACTAAGGAAAGCCCTCTTTGCTCCAAGCGCTCGCTATATTCCCCTATTAATTGAGTAAGGAGCACTCCGGTATCGCAGGGCTCCTTGCGCACCGATAAAACGCCGCTGGCAGCCTTGGAAGCCTCCATCAGATCTTCGATCAATTTTTTCAGCCGCGCCGAATGGCGGCTCAAAACTTCTATATATTCTGCCGCCTTTTTATTATCAAGATCTTCTTTGGAAAGAAGATCGGTATAATTAATGATAGAGGTAAGCGGTGTTTTAATATCATGGGATACATTAGTGATCAGCTCTGTTTTAAAGCGCTCGCTTTTCATTCGTTCTTCTACCGCCGAATTTATGCCATCGCCAATGGAATGCAGAGTGGCGGCAAAGGCTTTAAAATCCCCCTTCAGCTCCCCTTCATCAATGGGATAAGCAAGATTCCCTTTGGCGATCTGCTCGCCGCCCTTTTGCAGTTTTTTCAAAGAAACCGCAACATAAAGAATCAAGGGAACAAAAAGAATTTTACCAAGGAACCACCAAAGCATAAGAGTGCCTCTTGATGGAGCAAAAAGAAGGATAAAAAATTCTATAGCGGAAGCAATCGCCACCAAAAGGGCGCTCTTCCAGATGAGAGGCAGGCTGCCAAGGATCGAGAAAAGCCCTTTAAACCCCTTCCAAAAAAGCCCGAAGATCATGCCGATCAGGGTGCTCCTCCAAAAGCCGCCCACCTTTACGCGAGCGGCGAAACTCACTGTATAGAGAAGGAGCAAGAAAGCATCGATCGCCAAAACAAAAGCAAGAAGGCAGAGCATCAGCGGAACCGAGAAATAAAGCTCCTGCATAAATTGCAATTCCAGAAAAAAGAGAAGCAGCAAAAATGCGGTGAACAGATCAAAAGGAATGCGCTCCAGCCAAGAAAGCTGCGGCGCCTCCTCCCCTTCCTTATAGCCTGCTCCGCTATAGAGAATCACCAGCAAAAAGACCAAAAGAATTGCAAGGGCACCCAAAATGGCAAAGATCCAATAGCGCATGGAATAGCAAAAATTCACCCAGGCTTCTCTTTGAGAAAAAAGATCATCGGAGGCCCATGGATAAAGATAACCCACAATAGTCAGATACTCCCCGCTCCGCGCAATAGCGGTCTCTTCTCTCAAATCGGCGGTTTGCCCTTCATAATTGCCTGCAAGGCGCTTTCTATCCTCGCTCCAGATCTCATAGTAATAACAGCCGGAGGAAGGCTCAAAAAAATCAAGAGTTCCTTCCCAATAGGCCTCCGCCACCTTCCAATTTTCCTCTTCCATCAAAGCCCGCATCTCCTGCCGCTGAAGAGAATCCTTGGAATTGGAATAATAATCATTTTGCCCGAAATATACAATGCCGATCCCCGCCACCAGCATAGAGAGCATGGTGAGCACCGCCAGCAGCATGCAGACCGCTTTTACCCAAAGCTTATGGGAAAAATCTCTCATTGCCGCACCTCCATTTTATAGCCCTTGGCCCAAACCACCTTCAGATACCGCGGCTCGGCAGGATCGATCTCGATCTTTTCCCGCAGGTGGCGGATATGCACCGCCACAGTGCTTTCCGCGCCATAAGGCTCCTCCTGCCAGACCTTCAGATAGATCTCTCTCGGGGAGAGCACCTCACCGGGGCGGCTCATCAGGAGCTTCAGGATCTCATATTCGGTAGGAGTAAGAGCAACGGGCTCTCCATCTACCAAAACCTCCTTGGTTTTATCATTAAGGCTGATCCCGCCCATAGAATAAAGCCCTTTTTGCTCCGGCAATGGGCCGCCGCCAAGGCGAAGATAGCGCCTGAGCTGGCTTTTTACCCGCGCCAAAAGCTCCACAGGGTTGAAGGGCTTGGTGATATAATCATCCGCGCCCACATTAAGGCCCAAGATTTTATCGGTATCTTCCCCTTTGGCGGTAAGCAAAATGATCGGCAGGTTGCTTTCTTTGCGAATTTCTGCCATGGCGGAGATTCCATCCATCACCGGCATCATAATATCCATTAAAGCAAGATGAATCTCTTCTTTGCAAATAAGCTCCACCGCCTCTTTCCCATTATAAGCGCAGCGGGTTTCATACCCTTCTGCTTCCAGATAGATTTTCAAAGCATTTACAATATCCCGCTCATCATCGCAGATCAAAATTTTTTCCATTTTTAAACCTCAAATTATATTAAAAAATAATCCGAACCTGCCACCCTATTCAAAAGCCACCAGCATCTCCCTTGGCAAGCTGCTTGCATCAAAGCGAAAATGAGCGGTAATATCGGCCCTTGGCAGATAATCCTCTTCCCGCTTATATTGGCCTCCATTATGGATAATATAGGGCTGACCATCGGAATTGCGAAGATCCGAAACCATTCCGATATGGCCCGCATTATTAAAAATCACAATATCGCCCGGTTGCCATTGATCGATCCGATCAATATCGGTGGTAAGCTCCTTGCCATAAGCGCGAAAGAAGGGCAGAAGGTTTTTCACCCGCCGAAAATCAATATTGGGATCCGGCTCCGCATGAGGGTAGCGCGCCGGATGGGCCGCGATATCCCGATCCACCATTTCTTTTAAGGAATAGCCTGCTTCCCGAAAAGAGCGCCAGACCACATCGGTGCAAACGCCGATCTCTTCCGGCGGATAGCCGCCCCGATAATAAGCCCCATCATAGCGAGGATGATTTTTGGCCTCTTTTTTTGCCCCCTTTAAAAGATCGGCATAATCATCAAGGCCATCGCCATCAAAATCCATCATGGCGATCTCTTGCCGAATTCCAAAATCCTTTGCGGAATAGCTCCGCACCGGAAAAAGGCCAAAATAATAAAGCAGCCAGCCCGCCGCCATCATCAGGATCAAAATCAGCGGGATCAGCCAACTCAAATGTTTCTTCATTTTTCATTCCCCTTTCCCCCTCATTATGACAGAATATTTCTTAAAAAACAATCACCTAAAGTTTTAAGATTTTATTAACAAAATAAAAAACGGTCGTTTTAAAAAACGACCGCTTTTATTTAAATAATTTAGGCCTCGATAGCCTCAGCGGGGCAAGCGGAAGCGCAAGCGCCGCAATCGATGCATTCATCTGCATTGATTACATACTTATCATCGCCGGCTGCGATGGCGCCAACGGGGCATTCAGCCTCGCAAGTACCGCAGTTCAGGCAAGCATCGGTAATAACATGAGCCATTTCAAAACACCTCCTTATGTTGTTGTATCTATACTATCATAGAAAAATGCTGATTTCAAGCCTTTTTTAAAAATTATTCTGCAGGGGTTTCTGCCGGCTTTTGCTCCTTTTGATCCCGATGATTGGAGCGGCCTGCCCCTTTTAGTTGATCGGCTTTAAAGGTTTCAAAAGAGAAGCTGCCATCCTCTTGAGGGAAGCGCACCTTGACCATACCGGTGAGGGCGGCAGTTTCTGCCACTTGGCCTTTGCCGCTTGGGGTATCAACTGTGCTTCCCACTTTAGGGAGTTGCTTATTGAGATATTCATAGGTTTCCTGCTCATAATTGAGGCAGCACATGAGGATCCCGCAAACACCGCTGATCTTAACAGGGTTTAAGGGCAGCCCCTGATCCTTGGCGCTTTTAATGGTTACTCTGCTGAAATCATTCAAAAACTGATTGCAGCAGAAGGGCCGTCCACACATTCCGATGCCGCCCATCATCTTGCACTCATCCCGAACACCGATCTGCCGAAGCTCAATGCGGGTTTTGAAAACAGAAGCAAGATCCTTCACCAATTCGCGGAAATCCACTCTGCCTTCTGCAGTAAAGAAAAAGATGATCTTATTGGCATCGAAGGTATATTCCACATCAACGAGGGACATATCCAGCTTATGCTTTCTTACCTTCTCATGGAATACTTCAGCCGCCCGCTTTTCCCTTGCGCGATTCTTTTCCATCTGGCGATGGTCGGCGGCATCGGCGATCCGAAGCACAGGCTTCAAAGGCTGCACCACTTCATGATCCTCCACCGCTTTGGGGGCCAAGACCACCTCGCCGCATTCGGTGCCGCGCGCGGTTTCCACAACGCAAAAATCCCCTTGCTTCAGCTCGAAGCCTTTGGGATCGAAATAATAGGTTTTTCCATTGTCCTTAAACCGGACTCCCACTATATTTGTCAATTTAATAATTCTCCCATCTCTGCAATAAAGCAGGTCTTGATCAGGTTCTCATTGCCATATTCTGCCAGCCTTTGCTTGCTATCGATGGTCAAAGAGGCCATCGCATAAAGCTTGTTCAGCTTCATTCTACCCAAAAAGGGCTTGATTTGCAAGACACTTTCCAAAAAAACAATATTTTCCTCATGGCTTCCCGTTTTATATAGAAGGAAATCATGGCAAAGCCTTGCAAAGCTCTCCAAAAAGAGAATAAAATCCCCCTTCGGCAGGGTGGAGAGCAGCTGCTCCGCCGCAAGCTTTTTATTGCGGCATAGGCGCCCCAAAAATTTAACACCCATTTCGCCATAGCTCAAAAAAGTGCCGCCGGCAAGATATTCCATGGCGCGGCCAAGATTGCCGCCTGCAGCGCGCAGCGCAGTGGCATAATCGCCCCCTTCCGGATAGCGCTCCTTTAAGAAGGGAACCCCTTCTTCTGCGCCGACAGGCGCCATCTCCCAAATGGTGCATCGGGAGCGGATGGTGGGGAGCATGATTTCCCGATTCGGGGCCAGAAGAATAAATACCACATAAGCGGGAGGCTCCTCCAAAATCTTCAAAATGGCATTCTGGCCCGCTTCGTTGAGCAATTCGCATTGCTCGATCAGCAGTACCTTGCGGGGCGCTTCGTTGGGCTTAATATAAGCCTCTTGCCGAAAGGCGCGAACCTTTTTAACCGGAATTTGCTTTCCTTCCTCTTCCGGCATGAGCCTCAAAACATCGGGATGAGAGCCGCGCTCTACCTTCCCCCGCGCATCCTCAACAAGTTGGGCAGCCATCAGCTTTGCCAAGGTTTTTTTGCCGCTGCCGGGCTCTCCTGTAATCAAATAGGCATGATGATGGAGGCCTTTTGCAAGCTCCCGCTTGGCGGCGGAATTACCGAGTAATTGACTATAATCCATCATGCACACCCTTTCATCTACAAAATTTTTATTATTATACCACTTTTTTTGAAAATTGTAAACCAAAATCGTAAAAATCCCTTTGCAATTTAGCATGGAATGGTGTATAATAATGAAAGATTACAAAAGGAGGTCATTTAATATGATTACTAAAGATACGATTATTGCTGAAGTTTTGGACCAATATCCCGAAACCGCCGAGCTTTTCTTTGCTATCGGCATGCACTGCCTGGGTTGCCCCTCCGCAAGAGGCGAGAGCATTGAGCAGGCTTGCGCTGTGCATGGCGCAGATGTAGAGGATCTTTTGGCAAAGATCAACGCAAAGATCGCAAAATAATCTTAAAGCGGCTCTATGAGCCGCTTTATTTGTTAGGAGAGAAAGCATGAAGCTTGGTTTGGTTTTGGAAGGCGGCGCCATGCGGGCGATCTATACTGCAGGGGTACTGGATGCCTTTATGGAAGAAAATATCCGGCCCGATGGGCTTATCGGGGTATCGGCAGGCGCCATTCACGGCAGCGTTTATCTCGGCAATCAGCCGGGGCGCACCATTCGCTATTATAAAAAATACTGCCGCCATAAAAATTTCATGAGCCTCTTCTCTCTCCTCACCACCGGAAGCATCGTTGGGGAGCAGTTTTGCTATCATGACCTGCCCGATACTTTAGATCCCTTCGATTATGATACCTTTGCCCAATCCCCTGTAGATTACTATATCACCTGCACCGATCTTAATTCGGGGGAAGCAATTTATCATAAAACCAAGGATTTAAGAAAGGATATGGATTATCTTTTGGCAGGCGCCTCCATGCCCTATGTTTCCCGCATCGTGGAGCTCGGTGGCAGAAAGCTTTTGGACGGCGGCGTGGCCGATAGCATTCCCATCGAAGCCGCAAGAGAGATGGGTTTTGCCAAAAATATCATAGTGCTCACCCAACCTAAGGGCTACCAAAAGAAGCCCCAAAATATAAAAATCGCAAAACTCTTTTATAAAAAATATCCAAAATTCATCGAAGCCCTCGCCCGCCGCCACGAGATCTATAACGCAACCCTAAAGCGAATCGAGGAATTGGAGCGAGCAGGCGAGCTCTTTGTTCTCCGCCCTTCCAAGGATCTTCAGATCAAAAGAATGGAAAAGAACCCCGCCCGCCTGCAAGAGCAATATGATCTTGGCTATTCCGACGCCATGGCCGCCATGGACAGGCTGAAAGAGTGGATTAATGAAACAAAAGTGTAGAATTACACCGAATTTTTGATGGTTTTTCATTTAAATTCCATGCATTCAATCAAACAAAAATTTCAATAGCCGATAGGTTTTCACCTATCGGCTATTGTTGATTATTCTGCAGAAACGGCTTGATAAAGCCGTTTCTATCTGTAATGCATTTTTGCTTTACAGACATTCTCTTTTTTAAAAAGGGCGAATATTTTCCTCGTTCACGGAAAATACTACCCGTGAGGTGAGCAAATTATGAACAATCGTCAGTATAATGAATATTTAAAGAAAAAAACGCCCAATTCTCCCCTATTAAAAGATTGCCTGATGGCATTTTTGGTGGGCGGCGGCATCTGCGCGATCGGGCAGGGAATCGCTGATCTTTTAGGGCAATGGTTTCATCGGGAGGAGGTCAAATTGATGCTCCCCATTATTATGGTTTTTCTTGGCTCCCTCTTCACCGCCATCGGCATCTATGATAAACTGGCCAAGCACGCCGGCGGCGGCACCATTATTCCCATCACCGGCTTTTCCAATTCCATCACCAGCGCCGCCATGGAATTTAAAGCAGAGGGCTGGATTTTAGGACTCGGCGCAAATATGTTTAAAATCGCCGGACCTGTAATTGTCTATGGCACGGTGGCCAGTGTGGTGTATGGGGTTATTTATTGGATAACGACTATACTATAAAAACAGGCGGTCAACGACCGCCTGTTCAACTTTTTATTTTCTTTCTATTTCGGGAATCTCAAATTCAACAATAAAATTTTTTCGACTTCCTCTTGCAGATTCGATTTTTACTTCTAACAAATAGCGTTTATTTTGCAGTTCTTTAATAGTATCGCTCATCCACCAAGGTTTATCAATACTGTTTATATCAATATCAGGTGTTTTTATTTTATAGTTGTATAAACGGATAGTTTTGATGTTTTGTTCATACAATGCATTTTTACAATCCAATTCGATTTCTAAACAATTGAATTTTGGATTTTTCTCTTTATAGTTAGGGGTTAATTGTAATTCGGAAACGGAGAGTATAACTGCGTCGTGAAGTCCATATTTCCAATACCAATCTGGAAACTGCGCATAATATTCTTCGAGCTTTTTTGCCGCAGCTTCTATCCCTTTTTTACTCATAAAAACACCTCACTTTATTCCATTATACCACACAGCCAATTTAATGTAAATATTTTTGCAAAAGGGTGTGTCCTATATTGACAGCAGCAGAGGGCTGGATTTTAGGGCTTGGTGCCAAGATCTTCCAAATCGCAGGGCCGGTTATCGCCTACGGCACTATTGCAAGTGTAATTTATGGGGTTATTTATTGGATAACCACATTATTCTAATTGTAGGGGCGGCAATCTGCCGCCCGAAAAACAATAATAGCTATGAAAAACGGGCGGCTGATAGCCGCCCGTTTATGTTTGATTATATTTAATTGATTTTAAATGACAAAAATTTTAGTTTTTGTTTTATCGGGTACAATCAATTTATATACATGACCTTTATATTGACCAATGAAATTCATCTCGTACTGTGTAATATAAATCTCGTCATCAGAAACAACATGGATTTCAGTATCATCATTAGCAATGGTTTCGACTAATTCGTAACTGCCATCTGCTAAATTAATTCTATAAATACCGTTATCCTTATGTTCTACAGCGGTGGAACTGTATTCTTCGGTTTCATAGCATACCGTATAGGCGAAGTGTTCACCGGCAACAAACTGTTGTACAGATTTAGGCAAACTATATTCACAAGACGGACCGTCAGATGAATATAAGGTGATTTTTTTATAATCATCGCTGTCATATTGTGCAATTGTTGTATAGTCGTTTGTGAAGTTATAGATTGGGAATTCATCTTTAATTTTAACTGATATTTCACCGATTTTATTTGATTTATCATCAGTGTGGTCGTACTCAAAAAGTACTAATGTATCGGTGTTTAACGAAGTTAAGTATCTTATTTTGTTATTTACTATGCCAAAACTCAATATATCATTACATATCGGCGTTATAGTGTCTTCAACAATGTTATAAATAAACAGATCGGTCAGGGTCAATTCTTCATCTCGGTATTGTGAAAAGGCGATATAGTTGAGTGTTCCCATCCACTCAGAATAATTACTTGTTGTGAATAATTTTTCATAACTTTGGTTTGCGAAAGAAAACTTATAAAAATTTTGATTGTTGTCATCAGTTGAAGTAGTGAAATAAGCAAAATCATTTATTGGAAAAATTTCTCCATAATAGGTTTCATTTATAAAATCGTTTGATTCAAACAAATTGACTTTGCTACCATTTTGGTAAGCAAATGTTCTCATATTGTAGAATCCATCGGAATTATACAAATACATATCATCATTTATCCATAAATCACAAGAACATCTAAAATTGTAATAGTTATTGTAGTTCAAAGATTCAAAATATATTTCATTAACAGAAACATTATTTTTGCAACCTGTAAGAGATAACGATATTGAAAGTATCAATACAATAGTTACGATTCTCTTCATATAAAAATCACCTCGTTTGAATTATTATATCACACCGATGTTTTAATGTAAATATTTTTACAAAATGGTGTGTCCTATATTGACAGCAGCAGAAGGGCTTGTACTCGGCGTCGGTGCAAAGATGTTCACAATAGCAGGACCGGTGATTGTGTACGGAACCGTGGCGAGTGTAGTGTATGGAGTCATTTATTGGATAACTACCTTATTTTAACAAAAAAGGCTTGACCAAACGGTCAAGCCTTTTTATGGGATTAATCGTATTTTGAAATGATATAGTCAGGTCGAGCCGCCTCATCGTTTTTGCTCCAAATTTCGTTGTTGCAAACATAGCAAACCACGCCAATATCTGCTGATTGAATCCAAATGTTATAGGTGTCTTTTTCCCAACATATTCCCCAAAAATCAGAGGAGCGAGCAGGAGCAAAAGAATATACCGGTTCATCTTTGTTGTTGTATATCACAACATTTATAAAAGAGATGCCGTCTGTTTCTTTTGTGTTTTGGATAGCATAATATTTTTGGTCATAACTATATGTTTTTTCGGCGGTGAAACTGCCCCAGTTTTCAGTTGAGCTTTGGCTTTGGCAACCAACAAAAAATACACAAATAAATAAAAATAAGCAGAGAATTTTTCGCATATTAGATTCTCCTTTCTGTTTTATTATACCACATCTCCAATTAATGTAAATATTTTTTACAAAACGGTGTGTCCTATATTGACAGCAGCAGAAGGCTGGATCTTAGGCCTCGGCGCAAAGATTTTCCAAATCGCAGGGCCGGTTATTGCCTACGGCACGGTGGCGAGTGTAATTTATGGGGTTATTTATTGGATAACGACATTATTTTAACGAAAAAGGCGGGTGTTATCACCCGCCTTAACTTATTGTTTTGTTATAGAAATGAAATAAAGCGTTTCATCGTATGAATCCCAAATTCCTATTTCATAAACTTTCCATTTGTTTATATTATTTTGATCAAAATCAAAGCCTTCTCCATTCGGCAAGACGCCGCTTACGGTAAAATACCCGTTTGTGTCTTCAAAGCTATATTGATCGTATACGCCATTTGATGATAACACATCATCAACAGCATCATTTAGCGGTAATGCTGACCATCTGTTGGATTTTTTGATTTTGGGTTCAACAACATCGCCGGCACCTTCAAGCGAAATAAACTGAATACTTACACTATTTCCGTTCGGGTTTGTTTCTGAATATATCGTTTCAATGAAATCATCTGTTAAATCTTCAAGATCGATAGATAAACATTCTTCTATCATTTCTATTTGCGAATCGAATTCCATCCCTGCCATCTTTAAAAGATTTCCTCCTACTGATTTATTGCAACCGCATAAAGAGATTATTAGTAATATAACAAAAGCAGATAATATTGTTTTCTTCATAGTTACACCTCACTTTTCTCATTATACTACACTACCAATTTAATGTAAATATTTTTGCAAAATACTGTGTCCTATATTGACAGCAGCAGAGGGTTGGATCCTCGGCTTCGGCGCAAAGATTTTCCAAATCGCAGGGCCGGTTATTGCCTACGGCACAGTGGCAAGTGTGCTGTATGGTTTGATTTACTGGATAACCACACGATTCTAACGCAAAAGGGTTGACCAAAGCGGTCAAGCCTTTTGTTTAGTGGGTTTTTATATGCTTGAAATTTCCATAGGTTTCGTTTACTATTTCAAAGTAAGAGAATGTATTGTCATATTTTGCGACAATCTTCTGAAAATCGTTCAATTGATGTTTGTTCACAACACAGATTAAAACCGATTTTTTGGTATCTGTATATGTTCCGATTGCATCTATTTTTGTGCAACCGTGATGTAGCTTTTGAGTGATTTCTTCAATGAATTCGTCATCATGGGTGGTAATGACGGTGAATTTATATGCTGTTTTGGTGGTTTTTAGCAATAGGTTACCAACAAATGTGGATATGAAGCAATATAGAATACATAATGCCATCGGTTTATAATTAAGCGAGTCATCGGCATATACAAAAATAGAAGAAACAGCAACAAGTCCATTTAGAATAAAGGTTACAACAAAGAAATTGGTGTCAGGTCTAACCTTGTTTATATAGCGAGAAATAACATCTGTACCGCCTGTAGATGCGTTGCCTCTAAAGCATACACCGTAAACAACACCGCTTATTACACCACTCAGAATAACAGGATAAATGGTATCGTGCCCTTGTGCATTATACTGAATGAACGCCAAATTGGAATTTTGTAGCGCTAAAAACGAAAAAGAATATGCTAATGAAAAAAATAATGTTTTTACAGCAAATTCTTTTTGCACTAAAAAATATGCCGCTATGGACAAAGGAACATTGATAAGCAATGACATATAACTGATGCTAAAGCCCGTTTTATACTGAATCATGGTCGCAATTCCGTTTAGTCCTGCAGGGGCAAAATTGTTTGTTACAATAAAAATATAATAATTGAAAGCTAATAAAGCTGCCGCCAAAAAAATGTTTAAGTATTCTAAGCTTTTCTTCATCTTTATAGCCCCCTTTTTCGCCAAGACAATTATATAATCACCGTAATTAAAAAGCAAGTGCTTTTTTGGATAAATGGGTCCTACTTGACCACAAGCAGAGGGTTTTGTCTTGGGCGTTGGCGCAAAGATTTTCCAAATCGCGGGGCCTGTTATTGCTTACGGCACCGTGGCAAGTGTTGTTTATGGGGTTATATATTGGATAACCACGTTGTTTTAAGTCATAACCTCCGGCTAAGCCGGAGGCTTGAGTAAGCCCTAGAAGGGCTAAATACAGGCACTACCCCTAAAGGGGCACCGAAAAGTCTGCCAACCGCATTGCACTTTCGGGCAACCCCTAAAGGGGTAGTTTCTTTA